>CAZZVQ010000037.1:0-40390 GCA_964657565.1 uncultured Acetobacteraceae bacterium | reverse complement strand
CTCGGCGACTGTCGGGATCAGCGACCGAGGCGCGCTACAAAGCTGTCAGCGTCGCGCGGTATTTCTGCCCCAGTTCGGCATAATGCACCGCGATGTGCGCCATCCGCTCCCGCTCGTCATCGGGAAACTCGCGCATCTTGCGTGCCGGCCGGCCTCCCCAAAGCTCGCGCTTCGGGATGCGCTTGCCCGGAGTGAGCAGCGAGCCCGCCGCGAGCATCGCCCCCTCTTCGATGACCGCGCCGTCCAGAACCGTCGCCCCCATGCCGACGAACGCGAAATCCGCCACGCGGCACGCGTGCACGATCGCCATGTGCCCGATCGTCACGTCCTCCCCGATCTCCAGCGACCATTCCTCGCCCGGGTTCACATGCAGCACGGAATTGTCCTGAACGTTCGTACGCGCCCCGATCCGGATGTGGTTCGTGTCACCGCGGACCGTGCACCCGAACCAGACCGTCGCCCTCGCGCCCATCCACACGTTTCCGATCACCGCCGCGTTCGGAGCCACCCAGGCGCCCTCCTCGAGCACCGGCGCGACGCCATCGAGTTCAAACAGCATGCGCGGCCTCGCGCCGGGCCGGCTGCGTCAGCCCGAGCATCAGCCCGATATTCTGCACCGCCGCGCCCGACGCGCCCTTGCCGAGGTTGTCGAGCCGCGCCACCAGCACGGCGTGCCCATAGCCATCGTTGCCGAACACGCGCAATTCCATCAGGTCGGTATCGTTCAGCGCCGTCGGCTCCAGCTTGCCTGCCTTCTCAGCCGGCAATACGCGGATCTGCTGCGCCCCCGCGTAATAGGCCGCCAACACATCATGCAGCGCGGCAACGCGTGGCCGCCCCGGCAACGCGTCCAGATGGAGCGGCACGGAAACCAACATCCCCTGCCGGACATGCGCGACCGACGGGACGAAGATCGGCCGCCGAGTCAAACCGGTCCCGCGCATCAGCTCCGGCACATGTTTGTGCTCCAGGCCCAGCGCGTACAGCTCGAACGCCGGCCCACCTTCCGCCTCGTGCGCCTCGATCATCGCGCGTCCCCCGCCGGAATAGCCGCTCACCGCGTTGACCGTGATCGGATAATCGCGCGGCAGCAGCCCGGCCTCGACCAGCGGCCGGATCAACGCGATCGCGCCGGTCGGATAGCACCCAGGATTAGCCACTCTATCGGCCTCAGCGATCCGCGCCGCCTGACCCGGGGCCAACTCGGCCCAGCCATACGTCCAGGCCGGGTCCACCCGGTGCGCCGTGCTGGCGTCGAGCAGCTTCGGCGCGTCCGCCCCCAAGCCGGCCGCCAGCGCGACGCTCTCCCGCGCGGCATCATCGGGCAAGCACAGCACGACGAGGTCCACCGCCCGCATCAGCTCGCGCCGCGCCTCCGGATCCTTCCGGCGTGCCGGGTCGATGCTGCGGACCGCCACGCCCGGCATGTCGGCCAGGCGCTCGCGGATGCCGAGTCCCGTCGTTCCGGCTTCGCCATCGATGAATACGGTCGCATCGGTCATGTCGTTCTCCTGCCCGGATCGTCGTTCGTCTTGCCCCAGAAACGCAAGAGGGGCGGCCCCGCCGGGACCGCCCCTCTCCACTTCCGAAAACGCTGGTGCGGTTAGCGCTTGCTGAACTGGAAGCTCCGGCGGGCCTTGGCCTTACCGTATTTCTTACGCTCGACCACGCGCGAGTCGCGGGTCAGGAACCCGGCCAGCTTCAACACCGGCCGCAATTCCGGCTCGTAATAGGTCAGCGCCCGGCTGATCCCGAGGCGAACCGCACCGGCCTGGCCGGACAACCCGCCGCCGGTGCAGGTGCACATCACGTCGAACTGGTTGTAGCGGTCGGTCACCAGGAACGGCTGCGTCAACAGCATCCGCAGCACCGGGCGGGCGAAATACTGCCCGACGCGCTTGCCGTTGACGATGATCTCGCCCTTGCCGGGCTTGACCCAGACGCGGGCGATCGCGTTCTTGCGGCGGCCGGTGGCGTAGCTACGCCCCTGCGCGTCGACTTTCCGCTCGCGCTTGGGCGCATCGCTCGGCATGGCCGGGACCGTGGAGGCGACGGCGAGGTCGCGCAAATCCGCAAGCGTGCGGGTGGGTTGGCTTTCAGACATGCTCAGACCCTCGAATTCTTGCGGTTCAGCGCGGCGACGTCGAGCTTCACCGGCTGCTGCCCGTCATGCGGGTGCTCGGCACCCTTATAGATGTGCAGGTGCCGCATCTGGGCGCGCTGCAGCGGGCCGCGGGTGATCATCCGCTCGACCGCCTTCTCGATCACGCGCTCCGGATGCGCGCTTTCCAGCCGCTGCCGGATCGAGCGCCCCTTGATGCCGCCCGGATAGCCGGTGTGCCAATAGAACATGGATTGCTCGGCCTTGTTGCCGGTCACCCGCACCTTCTCGGCATTGACGACGATGATATTGTCGCCGCAATCGACATGCGGCGTGAATTGCGGCTTGTGCTTGCCACGTAGCCGATTGGCGATGATGGACGCGAGCCGGCCGAGCACGAGGCCTTCGGCGTCGATCAGCGTCCAACCCTTGGTCACCTCGCGCGGTTTGAGCGAGGGGGTCGTCTTCAACATGAAACTGTCCCGAATTGCGAGAAGCGGCGCATATGCGGGATTACGCCTGCCATGTCAACGATTTCCGGTGTGGTATTCCCATACCACCCTTGTGGCCAAGGCCAGAAGCACTGGTGGAGGGGGCTGGATTCGAACCAGCGTAGGCTACGCCAGCGGATTTACAGTCCGCCCCCTTTAGCCACTCGGGCACCCCTCCGGAGGCGCGCGGGTTAGCGCGAGACCGGCCCGGCTGTCAATCGAAGAGGTTGTCGCGCCACTATCGCGCGAGACGGCGCGGCTTCATAAAGGCGGCATGCGAACGAAAACTCCCGACCGCTCCGGCAGTAGCGCCGGACGCCCGCCCGCCCGCGATCGGGCCGGCAGCGGACCGCGACCCAGCCGCCCCCGCGACCCGGCCGATATCAAGCGCGACGAAGCCGTCCGCGCCGACGCCAGGCGAACGGCCGCGGCGGCACGGGCCGAAGCCGCTGCCCGTGCGCCCACGCCCGCCCCGGCGCCGCTGCGCAACACCACCTTGCGCGCGCCCCAGCCCGAGGCGCCCTCCCCCACCCCGGCACCCCCGCGGGAGCGCGGCCCGGCAGCGCCGCGCGGCACGGTGTGGCTGCACGGAACCCACCCGGTCGAGGCCGCGCTGGCCAACCCGGCGCGGCGCCTGAAGCGGCTGCTGCTGACCGAGGAGGCGGAGGCGGAACTGACGCGCCGGATCCCGCAGCCTTGGCCGCTCGCGGCCGAGCGGGTCGACCGGGCGAAGCTCGATCATCTGTTGGGTCGCGACACCGTGCATCAGGGAGCGGCGCTGCTGGCCGATCTGCTGCCACCGCCATCGCTGACGGCGATGTTGGAGCGGCCGGGCCCGGTGCTCGTGCTCGATCAGGTGACGGACCCGCGCAATATCGGGGCGATGCTGCGCAACGCGGCGGCGTTCGGGGCGGCGGGCGTCATCACGCAGGACCGCAACTCGCCGGAGGAGACCGGGGTCATGGCGCGGGCGGCGTCCGGGGCGCTGGAGCGGATCCCGCTGGTGCGGGCGATCAACCTGGCGCGGACGCTGGCGGCGCTGAAGGCGGCCGGGCTGTGGGTGATCGGGCTCGATGCGAGCGGCGCGGCGCTGCGCGGCGATGCGCTGCGCGAACGGCGGGTCGCGCTCGTGCTGGGCGCTGAAGGGGCGGGGCTGCGGCGGCTGACGCGCGAGACATGCGACGAGTTGGCCGGGCTGCCGATGCCCGGCGGGATGGAGAGCTTGAACGTATCGGCGGCCTCGGCGGTGGCGCTGTATGAGGTGAGCCGGCCGGCATGAGCGCGTTCGCGGCCGGCCTCCTGCAGGCGCGGCGGGCACGGCCGCGGGTGGCGCTCACGGTGTCGGACGGACATCCGCGCAGCGTGGGTGAGGGAGTCGCGGCACAGGTGGCGCTGGCCGGGCTGATGGGCGCGCAGGATCCACCCGGGTTCAAAATCGGCGCGACGGCCAAGGCCATGCAGCTCTATCTCGGGCTCGACGGCCCGGCCGCCGGATTCATGACCGAGGCGAGCCTGCACGGAAGCGGCAGCGTGCTCGCCTGGAACGGCTTCTTCCGGCCCGGCTGCGAATGCGAGATCGCCGTGCAGCTCGGGCGCGATCTCCCGCCGCAGCCTTGCACGGCCGCAACGGCGCGGGAGGCGGTCGAGGCGGTGATGCCGGCGATCGAACTCGTCGAGAATCGGTATGCCGATTTGGCAGCGTTCGGGGCGGCGGGGCTGATCGCCGACCAGGTCTTTCATAGTGCGGCGATCCTCGGTGAGCCGCTCGCGACCTGGCGCCAGACCGACCTGCTCTCGGTGCGAGGAACGCTGTCGGTCGATGGCGAAACGCGCGGCGAGGGCTTCGGCCGGGATCTGCTCGGCGGACCGTTCGACGCTCTGGCCTGGCTCGCGGGCTCGGCGGAGGTCGCCGCGTTCGGTGGCTTGCGGGCCGGGCAGATCGTGATGCTGGGGAGCGTGTGCACGCCGGTCTGGCTAGATCGGCCGGGACGGATCGGAGCGTCGTTCGATGCCCTCGGATCGGTGCGGGTCGAGCTGGTTTCAGGGACTCCGTAATCGGTTGTTAACCTTGGTCGGTTAGTTTGATCTCGGCCGCGTGAAGTTGCGGGTTGTTCAATGCCAGAACGGCTTTTTGGCGAATTTCCCATGACCGATTGGCAATCAATTTCCGAACCGCTGCAGCTCCAACTCGCGCAGGAGGCGATGCGGCAGGCGTCCGCCAACCTCGCGGCCTATGCCGAGGCGCTGGCCGAAGAGATGGAGGGCGGCTTCATGTCCGACCGGGGCGGCAACGAGGCGCTGCGGCTTTTCGCCAACCTCGTCCGCTCCGTGCACGCGTCGTCGCCGATAACGGTCGGGAACGCTTAGGGCGCGATCGGATGGAGGTTGACGTCAACCTCCATCCGATGAACGTGCTCGATCAATAAAGAAACTGGAGCCCTATCCAGCCTCGATCAGCCGTTCGCGGCGCCTTTGCCAGGGATGGCGACGAAGTGGCTCTGGCCTTCGCGCAACACCCGGAGCGCGACCGTCTTTCCGTCGCGACGGGCCGAGCGGATCGCCGATACCGCGTCGTCCGGCGACGTGACCGCCTTGGTGCCGATGCCGACCACCACATCGCCCTCGCGCAGACCGGCCATCTGAGCCGGCGAGTTCGGCTGCACCCCGGCGATCAACGCGCCCTTGACGCCTTCGGCCAGGTTCAGCTGGCTGCGGGCCTCGGGCGAGAGCGGCGCCAACGCGACACCGATCTGCTGCTCCTTCGGCGCCACGTCCTGCTGCCCGGTGGCCCGATCGTCGGGCAGCGTCGCGATGGTCACCGTGACCGGCGTCTCGCGGCCGTCGCGCAGGATGTCCAGCGTCGCGCTGTCGCCGGGCTTGATGTCGGCGACGGTGCGGGCGAGTTCGCCCGGGTTGGTGATCTTGTGGTCGCCGACGGCCTGGATCACGTCGCCGTCGCGCAGCCCGGCCTTGGCCGCCGGGCTGTCCGGCTGGACGCTGGCGACGAGCGCGCCATGGGCGGCGCGGTCGATCCCGAGGCCGGTGGCGATGTCGGCGGTCAGCGGCTGCGACTCGACGCCCATGTAGCCGCGGGTCACATGGCCGTCGGCGACGAGCTGGGTGACGACGTTCTTGACCAGGCTGCTGGGGATCGCGAACCCGATGCCGATGCTGCCGCCGGTGGGCGAGAGGATCGCGGTGTTGACGCCGATGACCTTGCCGTCCTGGGTGAACAGCGGGCCGCCGGAATTGCCCTGGTTGATGGCAGCGTCGATCTGCAGGAACTGGTCATACGGCCCGGCGCCGATGTCGCGGCCGAGCGCGGACACGATGCCGGCCGTCGCGGTGCCGCCGAGGCCGAACGGGTTGCCGACGGCGACGACCCACTCGCCGGGCCGGACATGGTCGGAATCGCCGAGCTTGAGGGCGGCGAGCGGGTGGTCGGCACTCACCTTCAGCACGGCGAGATCGGTGCGCGGATCGCGGCCGACGAGCTTGGCCGGCAATTCGGTGCCGTCGTCGAACTTGATGCTGAACGCGGTGCCGGCGGACGCGACGTGGTTGTTGGTCACGATCGTGCCGTCGGAGTCGACGATGAAGCCGGAGCCGCGGGCCTGCCGGCTGCTGCCCTCTTCCTTCACGGTGATCGAAACGACCGCGGGGCGGACTTCGGTGACCAGGTCGGCGAAGTCCGGGATCGGATGCGCGGTGCCGGCGGGCTGGATCGTTTGCGGCGTGACGGTATCTTGCGCGCGGCCGGAGGCGACGCCGAGGCCACCGATGGCGGTGCCAGCGAGCAGAGCGGCTGCGAGAGCGATGCGGGTGCGATGTTTGGAGTGCATGAGAGCCTCGATGGAAGCTGAGCGGCCCCGGTACGGCGCCGATGTCACTGCACATAGGAGAACCCGGCCTACAGAATGATTTCCGCGGGGTGAAAACGGCGTCATGTAGGTCGATGCGGTATGCAACCGAAGCTGGTTGACGAATTGAGCGCATATGCGCATATTTTCGTCCAGCTCTGGTAAGGATCGCGTCATGCTGGCCCACCTCGTTGCTCCGCTGCTGGCCCGGCGCGGCATCCACTATGGATGGGTGATGGCCGCCCTCACTTTCCTGGTGATGCTGTCGACCTCGGCGGCGCTCGGCGTGCCCGGCGTGATGCTGCTGCCGTTGCGCACCGAGTTCGGCTGGCCGGTGACGGCGATCTCCGGGGCGCTGGCGCTGCGGCTGCTGCTGTTCGGCGGCATGGGGCCGTTCGCGGCATCGATCCTGCTGCGCTACGGCTACCGCGCGACCGTGGTGACGGCGATCGTGCTGATCAGCGCCGGGCTGGGCTTGGCGACGCAGATCCGCGAGACCTGGATGCTGTGGGCGACCTGGGGGCTGGTGCTCGGGCTCGGCTCCGGACTGACGGCGATGGTGCTGGGCGCCACGGTGTCGAACCGGTGGTTCACCGAGCGGCGCGGCCTGGTCATGGGCCTGCTGGGGGCGAGTTCGGCCACGGGGCAGCTCGCGATCATGCCGTTGGCGGCCTATCTGGCCGAGCATATCGGCTGGCGCTTGGCGGCCATGCCGGCGATCGCGGCCTGTCTGGTGGCCGGGCTGCTGGCGCTGCTGCTGGGGCGGAACGACCCGGCCGAGCTGGGCCTGACGCCCTACGGCGCCACCGGCCTGCCCGTGCTGGCCGCCAAGCCGGCCGGCAACCCGGTGGCCGCAACCTTCGCCGCCCTGCGCACGGCGTCGAGGGTGCCGATCTTCTGGATCCTGGCCGGCTCGTTCTTCATCTGCGGGCTGAGCACGAACGGGCTGATCCAGACCCACTTCATCCCGCTCTGCCACGATTTCGGCTTGGGCGAGGTGCAGGCGGCGTCGGTGCTGGCGATGATGGGCGCGTTCGACTTCGTCGGCACCGTGGCGTCCGGCTGGCTGTCGGACCGGTATGACAATCGCTGGCTGCTGTTCTGGTATTACGGGCTGCGCGGGCTGTCGTTGATGGCGCTGCCGTTCACTGATTTCTCGCTGTACGGGCTGTCGCTGTTCGCGGTGTTCTATGGGCTGGACTGGATCGCGACGGTGCCGCCGACGGTGAAGCTGTCGACCAAGGCGTTCGGGCGCGACCAGGGGCCGCTGATCTTCGGCTGGGTGTTCGCGTCGCACCAACTGGGCGCGGCCACGGCGGCGCTGGCGGCGGGCGTCTCGCGCGATGTGCTGTCGAGCTACCTGCCGGCCTTCTATGCCGCCGGGGTCCTGTGCCTGGCCGCCGCGATCGCCGTGCTGTTCGCCCGGGTGCGGCAGCCGGCGGTGCCGGTGCTGGCGGGGGCCGATTAGCGGCGGGCGGCCCGCTCCAGCCCGAGCGTGGCGACGCCGGCGAGCAGGCCCCAGAACGCCCCACCGACGCCGAGCAGCGTCAGGTTCGACGCGGTGACGATGAAGGCGAGCACCGACGCGAACCGCTCGTCCGGCCGGTGCATGGCGCTCGCCAGGGCGCTGGCGAGCGGGCCGAGCAACGCGATACCCGCGACGGCGGCGATCAACAGCGGCGGCAGCCCGATGATCGCCGTCGTCAGCGCGGCGCCGCCGAGTGCCAGTAGAAGATAGCAGAGTCCGTAGACTGGGCCGACGAGATAGCGCTTGGCCGGGTCGGGATGCGTGTCCGGGCCGGTGCAGATGGACGCGGTGACGCTCGAGAGGTTGACGGAGAAGCCGCCGACCGGCGAGAGCAGCACCGTCAGCAGGCCGGTGACGATGAACGAGGCGCTGACGGGCGGCGTGTAGCCGTAGCTGCGCAGCACGGCGATGCCCGAGATCTGCTGCGTCGCCATGGTGACCAGGAACAGCGGAATCCCGAGGCTGATCAGCGTGGCCAGCGAGAACTCGGGCGGCATCCAGACCAGCTGCGGCAGCGACGCCGACACGCCCGGCAGCGCGAAACCCTCCAGCCACGCGAGCGGCAGCGCCAGCACGATCACCACCAGCGAGGCCGACGCCGGATGCACCAGGCGCGCCAGCAGGAACACGCCCACCAGCGGCAGCACGAGGGCGGGCGCGGTCTGCGCCCCGGCGAACAGCCCGAGCGCGAAGCGGAGCAGCAGCCCGGCCAGCATCCCGCCCGCGATCGAGGGCGGCAGCTTGCCGATCGCCGCCCCGAGCACCGGAACGACGCCGGACAGCACGGTCAGCAGCCCGGCGAAGACGAACGCGCCGACCGCATGCCCCATCGTCGTGCCGGACGGCGCCGCGATGATCAGCAGCCCGCCGGCCAGCGACCAGGCCGTCACGATCGGCATGCGGTAGCGCAGGCTCAGGAACGCGCTGCTGACCCCCATCCCGAGGCACAGCGCGGCGATCCAGGACGACGTCTCGGCCGCGGTGGCGCCGAGATGCCGGGCGGCTTCGATGATGACGGCGAGCGTGCTGCCGAAGCCAACGAGGGCGGCGACGACGGCTGAAGCGATGATCGAGAAGCGCAAGGGCGGGGGAGTCTCCTCGGAACATTGTGACGGCGCGGTGGTTGACCGTCACCCCTCGGGACGTGCAGTGCAGCCTCCATGCCCATCCGGCGCCTCGTCCATCGCTTCGAGACTTTGATCGCGCCCACCGGGCCGGTGCCGCTCGCCACCCCGCCGGACGGGACGATCGCGTTCTTCTGGTATTTCGCGCGCCAGGCCCGGGGCGTGCTGGCGGCGCTGATGATCGCCGGGATGTTCACGGCCGGGTTCGACCTGCTGATCCCGGTCTGCATCGGCCGGATCGCCGGGCTGGTGGCGCATCACTCGCGCGAGACGCTGCTGCGCGACGAGGGCGGGCAGTTGGCGGCGATGGGCGCGCTGATCCTGCTCGCCCGGCCGGCGGCGCTGCTGAGCGAGTTCCTGCTCACCAACCAGACGATCAACCCGTCCTTCGCCAACCGGGTGCGATGGCAGAGCCATTGGCACGTGGTCCGGCAGAGCTGGACGTTCTTCCAAAACGATTTTGCCGGCCGGATCGCCAACCGGGTCATCCAGACCGGGCCGGCGCTGCGCGAGGTGCTCGTCGTCGGCGTCGATGCGGTCTGGTACATCGTGCTGTATGGCGGCAGCTCGATCGTGCTGCTAGGCGCCGTCGATTGGCGGCTGGCGATGCCGATCGCCGCATGGTTCGTGCTGTATGCCGGTCTGCTGTGGTTGATGGTGCCGCGGCTACGGGCGCGGTCGCGCGCCAATAGCGAGGCGCGCTCGCTGCTGACCGGGCGCGTGGTGGACAGCTACACCAATATCCTCACGGTCAAGCTGTTCGCGCGGGCCGAAGAAGAGGACGATTTCGTGCGCGAGGCGATCGAGGCGCACACGGTCGCGTTCCAGGCGCAGACGCGCGCGATCACGGTCATGACCGGCGGGCTGACGCTCATCAACGCCGCGTTGCTGGCGGCGACGGCGATCGTGGCGATCCAGTTGTGGCGCGACGGCGAGATCGAAGTGGCCGTGATCGCGACGGCGCTGCCGCTGACCTTCCAGATCACCAACATGGCCGGTTGGGTGGCGCGGAGCATCACCGGTATCTTCGAGAATCTCGGCCAGGTGCAGGACGGCATGCGCAGCATCGCCGTACCGCAGCAGATGCCGGACGCGCCGGACGCGCAGCCGTTGCGGCTGGTGAGCGGCGGCATCCGGTTCGAGCGCATCGGGTTCGGCTATGGCACCGAGCGCGGCGTGTTGCACGGCATCGACCTCGACATCCGACCCGGCGAGCGCATCGGCCTCGTCGGGCGCTCCGGCGCCGGCAAGTCGACGCTGGTGAACCTGCTCCTGGGTTTCCACCGCCCGGATTCGGGGCGGATTCTGATCGACGGGCAGGATATCGCTGGCGTGACCCAGGAGAGCTTGCGGGCGCAGATCGCGATGGTGACGCAGGACACGTCGCTGCTGCATCGGTCGATTCGGGAGAATATCCGCTACGGACGCCGGGCCGCGTCCGACGCCGCGGTCGAGGCTGCGGCCCGGCGGGCGGCGGCGCACGACTTCATCCTCGAGCTCGAGGACTGGAACGGCCGGCGCGGCTACGACGCCCATGTCGGCGAGCGCGGGGTCAAGCTGTCGGGCGGGCAGCGGCAGCGGATCGCGATCGCGCGGGTGATCCTGAAGGACGCGCCGATCCTGGTGCTGGACGAGGCGACGTCGGCGCTGGACAGCGAGGTCGAGGCGGCGATCCAGGAGCAGCTCGATGTGCTGATGGAGGGGCGGACGGTGATCGCGATCGCGCACCGGCTGTCGACGATCGCGCAGATGGACCGGCTGGTGATGCTGGACGCGGGGCGGGTCGTCGAGCAGGGGACGCACCGGGCGCTGCTGGCGGCGGGCGGGGCCTATGCCCGCGCGTGGGAGCGGCAGTCGGGCGGCTTCATCGCGGGGTAGCCTGATCGCGCCGGGCGAGGTGACCCGCCCGGGCTGCCAGCTCACGCTGGTGCAGCCGGGGCGAGCGGGCTTGCCCTGAAACGTCAGTCCGCGGCGTCGGCCACCTGGGACTTGGCCGGCTTCTTGTGGCGTAGTTCGGCCATCTTGTTCTGCACGTGGCGGCTGAACACGTACTCGGCCGGGCGCTGCTGGGTCAGATCGATCTCGGGGGCCATCGGGCCATCGAGCTTCGGACCGCGCAGCGCGACGCGCATCGTCTTCAGCGGCGAGGCCACGGCGTCCATCACGGCGGTGCTCTCATAACCGGAATGGACCATGCAGTCGGCGCACTTCTCGTAGGCGCCGGTGCCGTATTTGTCCCAATCGGTGCTGTCCATCAGCTCCTGGAAGGTCTTGGTGTAGCCTTCGCCGAGCAGGTAGCAGGGACGCTGCCAGCCGAACACGTTGCGGGTCGGCTTGCCCCACGGCGTGCATTTGTAGTTCTCGTTGCCCGCGAGGAAACTCATGAACAGCGGCGACTGGGTGAACTTCCAGCCCTTGCCCTTGCCCTGCTTGAGGATGTCGCGGAACAGCTGCTTGGTCTTCTGCCGGGTAAGGAAGTGGGCCTGGTCGGGCGCGCGCTCGTAAGCGTAGCCCGGCGACGTCATGATCCCGTCCACGCCCATCGCCATGACGCTGTCGAAGAACTTGGCGACCCGCTCGGGCTGCGCGCCATCGAACAGGGTGCAGTTGATGCTGAGCCGGAAGCCGCGCTCCTTGGCCAGCTTGATGGCGGCAATGGCGCGGTCATAGGTGCCGTCCTGGCTGACGGCCTTGTCGTGCATCTCGCGGTCGCCATCGAGATGGATGTCCCAGCTGAAATAGGGGTTGGGCTTGTACTGATCCATCTTCTTTTCGAGCAGCAGCGCGTTCGTGCACAGGTAGACGAACTTCTTGCGCGCCAGGATGCCCTCGACGATCTGCGGCATCTCCTTGTGCAGCAGCGGCTCGCCGCCGGCGATCGCGACCACCGGGGCGCCGCACTCGTCGACCGCGCCGAGCGCGTCGGCGACCGACAGCCGCTGGTTCAGGATCTCGGCCGGGTAATCGATCTTGCCGCAACCGGAGCATGCCAGGTTGCAACGGAACAACGGCTCGAGCATGAGCACCAGCGGATACCGTTTCCGCTTGGCGAGATGCTGCCGGACGACATACGCGCCGACTTTGACGACTTGCCGGAGTGGGACGGACATGAGGCTGCTTTCCCTCGACCGAATTAGTGAACTTCGGCCGGAAACTTGAATTTCACGTCTTCGGCGACGCCTGCGAGGGTAGAGACGGTGATCTCGCCGAACCGACGGAGCCCCGCGATCACACCCTGCACCAACGTCTCGGGCGCGCTTGCGCCCGCCGTGAGGCCAACGCGGCCCACGCCGTCGAACCACGATGCGACGAGACCCGCCGCATCGTCGATCAGGTAGCTTGGCTTCCCGAGCTCACTACCGATCTCACACAACCGGTTGGAGTTCGAGCTGTTCTTCGACCCCACCACAAGGATCAAATCGACGATCTTTGCAAGGTCATGAACGGATTGCTGACGATTTTGCGTTGCATAGCAGATATCGCGCACGTCAGGACCCACGATCGTGGGGAACCGCGCGACCAACGCTGCGATGATCGACCTTGTGTCATCGACGGAGAGGGTCGTCTGGGTAATGTAGGCTAGACGCTGCGGGTCCGTGACCTCCAGCCCGGCGACGTCGGCCACCGACTGGACTAGGTGAACCGGGCCGGGAATCTGGCCGATGGTGCCGTCGACTTCGGCGTGGCCGGCGTGGCCGACCAGGACGACCTCCCTGCCCTGCGCCACGTAGCGGCGGCCTTCGGCGTGGACTTTCGCCACCAGCGGACACGTCGCGTCGATCACCGGTAGCGACCGCTCGCGCGCCACGTCCTCGACTCGCTTGGCGACCCCGTGGGCACTGAACACGGTGATGGCACCCGGGGGAACCTCGTCGAGGTCGTCGACGAAGATCGCGCCGCGCTGGCGAAGGTCGTCGACGACATGGCGATTGTGCACGATCTCATGGCGGACGTAGATCGGGGCCCCGAACTTGACCAGCGCACGCTCGACGATTTCGATCGCCCGCTCGACGCCGGCGCAGAAACCGCGTGGCTGGGCCAGCACAACCTGAATGTCCCGACTCCTCATGATCCTGAAAACATATCGCATCGCAGCGTGATCGGCTGCACTGGGTTCAGGGAAGTCGCTCGACTGTGGCCGCTGCGCAACAGGTCGTGTTGTTGGGCCGGATCGGGTAGCCTGAGCGCGAGCGGTTGGCTAATCTCGAACACCACGAATCGCGACGGATCGGGGCGGTGCGCTGAATGACCGTGACTTGCTCTGGCGGATCGGACGTGGTTTTCCATCCTGGCCTGCCCACCCCGACCGGCGGCAGCGCCCCGCATCTGGCGCACCGCCTCGAGCGGGAGGAAGCCGAAAGGACGTTATGAACGCGAGTATGCCGCTCCCGCCCCGTCCCGCGACCACGACTCTGGACCGCGTCACCATTCCAGGCGACCTGAGGAATTTCTCGGCCGACCAGCTCCGCGCGGTGGCCGACGAGTTGCGGGCCGAGACGATCGACGCCGTCAGCACGACCGGCGGCCACCTCGGCGCCTCGCTGGGCGTGGTGGAACTCACCGTCGCGCTGCACGCGGTGTTCGACACCCCGCGCGACCGGCTGATCTGGGACGTCGGGCACCAGACCTATCCGCACAAGATCCTCACCGGCCGGCGCGACCGGATCCGCACGCTGCGCCAGCCCGGCGGCCTCTCCGGCTTCACCCGGCGCTCGGAGAGCGAGTACGACCCGTTCGGCGCCGCCCATAGCAGCACCAGCATCTCGGCCGGACTCGGCATGGCCGTCGCGCACGACCTGTTGGGCCAGACCGACCGCCACGTGGTCGCCGTGATCGGCGACGGCGCGATGAGCGCCGGAATGGCCTACGAGGCGATGAACAATGCCGGCGCGATGAAGTCGCGGCTGCTCGTCATCCTCAACGACAACGACATGTCGATCGCTCCCCCGGTGGGCGCGATGAGCGCCTATCTGAGCCGCTTGATGAGCAGCCGCTCGTTCCTCAACTTGCGCGACCTGGCCGCACGGATGGCCAAGCGGTTCCCGTTCGGCCTCGAGCGGACCGCCAAGCGGGCCGAGGAATATGCCCGCGGCATCCTGACCGGCGGAACGCTGTTCGAGGAACTCGGCTTCTACTACGTGGGCCCGATCGACGGCCACAATCTGGACCACCTGCTGCCCGTGCTGCGCAACCTGCGCGAGGCCGAGGAGAGCGGGCCGATCCTGCTGCACGTCATCACGAAGAAGGGGCATGGCTACGCCCCGGCCGAAAGCTCGGCCGACAAACTGCATGCAGTGTCGAAGTTCAACGTGATCACCGGCGAGCAGGTCAAGGCGCCGCCGGGTCCGCCGCAATACACCAAGGTGTTCGCCGACGCGCTGATCGCCGAGGCGGCGGTCGACGACAAGATCGTCGCGATCACAGCGGCCATGCCGTCCGGCACCGGGCTCGACCGCTTCGCCAGCCGCTTCCCCGACCGCCTGTTCGACGTCGGCATCGCCGAGCAGCACGCGGTGACGTTCGCGGCCGGCATGGCGACCGAAGGGCTGCGGCCGTTCTGCGCGATCTACAGCACGTTCCTGCAGCGTGCCTACGATCAGGTCGTGCATGACGTCGCCATCCAGCGGCTGCCGGTCCGCTTCGCGATCGACCGCGCCGGGCTGGTGGGCGCCGACGGCGCCACGCATGCGGGCAGCTTCGACCTGGCCTATCTCGGCTGTTTGCCGGGCATGACCATCATGGCGCCCAGCGACGAACTCGAACTGATGCACATGGTCGCCACGCAGGCGGTGTTCGACGACGGTCCGAGCGCGGTGCGCTATCCGCGCGGCGCCGGCAACGGGTTGGTGCTGCCGGAGCGGGGCATGCCGTTGCCGATCGGCAAAGGGCGGATCGTGCGTGAGGGCTCGGCGGTGGCGATCCTGTCGCTCGGCACGCGGCTGGCCGACAGCCTCAAGGCGGCCGAGACGCTGGCGGCTCGTGGCTTTTCCTGCACGGTGGCCGACGCCCGCTTCGCCAAGCCGTTCGATGTCGGCATGGTCGAGCAGTTGGCCCGGCACCACGGCGTGCTGGTCATTGTCGAGGAGGGCTCGATCGGCGGGTTCGGCTCGGCGGTCATGCAGCATCTCGCGAGCCGCGGGATGCTGGACGGCGACCTCAAGATCCGTTCGATGACGCTGCCCGACATCTTCATCGATCACGGCTTGCCGGCGGCGCAGATCATCGAGGCGCAGCTTGGCGCCAAGGATATCGCCGACACCGCGCTGCGGGCGCTTGGGCAGGGCGTCGAGTCCGCCCCGATCGTGGCCGTGCCGCGGCGATGAACCCGGGGCGGCGCATCCTGCTGCTCGGGACCGCCGCGGCCTTGTGCGCGGCGCCGCTGGCTCGGGCGACGGCGGCCGATGCCGACGCGGTGGCTCCCATCCAGGCGCTGAACCAGGGCTTGCTGGTCGCCATGAAGGCGGGGAAAGGCACCCCGTTCGCGCAGCGGTATGCCACCCTGAGCCCGGTCATCGAGCGCGCGTTCGATTTGCCGGCGATCCTGCGCGCCTCGGTCGGGCTGCGCTGGGCGTCATTGCCCGCTGACGAGCAGGCGAAGCTGCTCGACGTGTTCCGCAAGTTCACCGTCGCGAGCTATGTCGCCAATTTCAGCCAATTCGGCGGCGAGAAGATCGAAGTCACCCCCGAGTCGCGCACGATCGGCGCCGATCAGGTCGTCGGCACCCGCATCGTCAGCGGCGGGGAAACCACCCCGATCGACTACCTGATGCACAAGGGCGCCGACGGATGGCGCGCCGTCGACGTGCTGCTGAACGGCTCGATCAGCCAAGTGGCGGTCAACCGGTCCGACTGGCGGGCGCTGCTCGCTTCCGGGGCGGGGCCGCTGATCGACAGCCTGCAGCGCCGGGTCGCTGCGCTGTCCGGAGGCGCAGTCAACTGAGCGGCGCACCGTGCTGACTGATCTCTGGGCGGTGGGCTGCGCCGGTCTGGCCGGTGCTGGCATCGTGCAGTCGGCGTCGGGCTATGGGCTGCTGCGCCGCAAGCAGCGAGAGGTGACGCCGGGTCTGGCGATTTGGCCGGCGATCACCGTGCTCAAGCCGCTCTGCGGCGACGAGGCGCTGCTCGAAGCGGCATTGGGCAGCTTTTGCGCCCAGGACTACCCCAAATTCCAGATCGTGTTCGGTGTCCAGAGCGCGGCGGACCCGGCGCTTGCGGTGGTCGACCGCCTCCGCCGCGTGTTCCCGGACATCGCGATGGACGTCGTCGTCGATGCGACCCGGCATGGGCGCAACAACAAGATCGGCAACCTGCTCAACATGTTCCCCGCCGCGCGGCATGACGTGATCGTCATCGCCGACAGCGACATCCACGCGCCGCCCGACACCTTGCGCAGCGTGGCCGCCGCGCTGATGGCGCCCGGCGTCGGGCTGGTGACGACGCTGTACACCGGGTTGCCGACCACGCCGTCGCTGGCCGGGGCGTTGGGCGCCGCGCAGATCAACCACAGTTTTCTCCCCGGCGCGCTGATGGCCCGCAGCTTGGGCCGGCAGGACTGCCTGGGCGCCATCATGGCATTGCGGCGCGAGACCTTGGCGCGGATCGGCGGGCTCGAAGCGCTGGCCAATCACTTGGCGGACGACGCGTTGCTCGGGCAGTTGGTGAGGGGCCAGGGGCTGACGGTGGCGCTGGCATCGGCGATCCCGGCCACGACGGTGCCGGAGACGAGGCTGCCCGCGCTGGTATCGCACGAGCTGCGCTGGATGCGGACGGTCAAATCCGTGGCGCCCGTCGGCTTCGTGCTGGGCGCGCTGCAATATCCGCTGTTCTGGGCGACGCTGATGCTGGCCGCCGAGGCGGATATGGCCATGGCGTGGGTCGCGTTCCTGACCTTCTGGCTGGCGCGTGGCATCCTGGCGGGACTGATCGACGGATTGTTGCAGACCTCCGGGCGGCTGGCGATTTTCTACCTGCCGTTCCGCGACGTCTTGTCCGTGGTCATCATGGTGGCTAGCTACTGGTCCAATCGCGTGGCGTGGCGCGGGCAGGAGCATCGCGTGACCTCGTTCTCAGAGGCCGTGCTGCAGCCCGGCAAGGGATAGAATTCCAATGATGAAGACGTTGTTCCTGCAGCCGCCATCGTTCGGCGGCTTCGATGGTGGCGCCGGGTCGCGCTACCAGGCCAAGCGCGAGATCAAATCGTTCTGGTATCCGACGTGGCTGGCGCAGCCCGCGGCGCTGGTGCCGGGCAGCCGGCTGATCGACGCACCGCCGGCGAACATGGGGATCGAGCCGATCCTGCAGGACGTCAAGCAGCGCGACCTGGTGATCATGCACACCAGCACGCCGTCCTTCGCGTCGGACGCGAAGGTCGCGGCGGCGCTGAAGGAGGCGAACCCGTCGCTGAAGATCGGCTTCGTGGGCGCCAAGGTCGCCGTGCAGCCCGGCGAGAGCCTCGAGGGCGCCCCGGCGGTCGATTTCGTCGCCCGCAACGAGTTCGACTTCACCTGTCTCGAAGCCGCCGAGGGCCGCGACTTCTCCGCCATCGACGGCATCTCCTACCGCAACGCCGATGGCGTCGTGGTGCATAACAAGGATCGCCAGATCCTCGAGGACATGGACCAGCTCCCGTTCGTCACCGACGTCTACAAGCGGGACCTGCGGATCGAGGACTACTTCATCGGGTATCTACAACACCCGTATGTCAGCATGTACACCGGCCGCGGCTGCAAGAGCCGCTGCACGTTCTGCCTGTGGCCGCAGACCGTCGGCGGCCACCGCTACCGCGTCCGCAGCCCGGCCCACGTCGCCGCCGAGATCGCGCACGCACAGAAGCTGTTCCCGCAGGTGCGCGAGTTCTTCTTCGACGACGACACCTTCACCGACAACCTGCCGCGCGCCGAAGCGATCGCCAAGGAGCTCGGCAAGCTGGGCGTGACCTGGTCGTGCAACGCGAAGGCCAACGTGCCGCGCGAGACGCTGAAAGTCTTGAAGGACAATGGCCTAAGGCTGTTGCTGGTCGGCTACGAGAGCGGCAACCAGCAGATCCTGCACAACATCAAGAAGGGCCTGCGGATCGAGGTCGCCAAGCAGTTCACCAAAGACTGCCACGAGCTCGGCATCAAGATCCACGGCACGTTCATCCTCGGCCTGCCCGGCGAGTCGCAGGCGACGATCGAGGAGACCATCAAGTTCGCCGTCGAGGTGAACCCGCACACGATGCAGGTCTCGCTGGCCGCGCCGTATCCGGGCACGTTCCTCTACAAGCAGGCCGTCGAGAACGGCTGGCTCGACGCCGAGCATGCCGAGCTGATCGACGAGCGGGGCGTGCAGATCGCGCCGCTGCACTACCCGCATCTCTCGCACACGGAGATCTTCGACAGCGTCGAGGCGTTCTATCGCCGGTTCTACTTCCGCGCGCCGAAGATCGCGTCGATCGTGGGCGAGATGGTCACCAGCCCGCAGATGATGAAGCGCCGGCTGCGCGAGGGTGTCGAGTTCTTCCACTTCCTCCGCGAGCGGAAGAAGGCCGCGTAACGCGGCCAAAGACTTTGATCGGACTTCAGAATGCTTAGCGGAAGCGACGTCGCCCTGGTTCGCCTGGCGCAGGACGCCTATCTCAACCCGGCCAGCGGCCTGCCCGCCGGCTTCACCCTCGTGTCTCAATCCGCGCTCGGCCTGACGGTCGGCGCGTCCGAGACATTCGCCGCCGGCGTGTATACCGACCAGAACGCGGCGGCGCTGGTCTCGATCGGGACGCTGAACGGGGTCACGACGCTGGTGCTGGCGTTCCGTGGCAGCGACGACCGGCAGGACTCTGTCGCCGATCTAAGCAACATCAACTCCGCCTACCCGCTCTTCTCGAACCTCATCGCGGCCGTGGACGGGTTCGCGTCGCGGCAGGCGATCCCCCAGGTGCTGGTCACCGGGCACAGCCTCGGCGGCGGCATGGCGCAGCTCTACATGCAGAGCCATGCCGACAATAGCACGACGCGGTATGTGGCCGAGACCGTGGGCTCGCCGGGCGTCCTGCAATCGGCCGGGACCGATTCGCGGATCACCAACCTGCAGATCGCGGACGACCCGGCCGTCTATCTCGGCTCGAACCGCGCCTCCGTCGGCGCGCAGCTCCAATTCAACCCGATCCTGGCGGCAGCGGCGATCTTCGCCGGCCCGGAGGTGTTCCCGGGGTTGACCTATCTCGACGTGCTGAATGCGATCCCATCGCTCAACGCGAACTACGTCAACCGCGGCGCCGTCGTGCTGCTCCCGGACGCGGACGGCACCTATACGACCGATAACAGCCTGTTGGACGCGGTTTCCGCCGGGAAGTCGGAGCACGTCGTTGCGACCTATCTGTCGCGGGTCGAGACGCTGGCCAACAGCACCGGCGACGATCAGGTCGGAGTAGGGATCACGCCGACCACGACCGGGGTGCAGGTGTTCCGCTTCTTCGACACCACGACGGGCACGCATTTCTACACCGCCAGCGCGGCCGAGCGGGACCAGACCGTCAGCACGAGAGTCGACCTCACATACGAGGGCGTCGGCCTGAACGCGGACACGCCGCAGACCGACCCGAACGCGGCGCCGGTGTTCCGCTTCTTCGACACAAGCTCGGGCTCGCATTTCTACACCGCGAGCGCCACCGAACGGGACGGGCTGGCCAACGGTCTCTCGGGCCTGACCTACGAGGGCGTCGCCTTCTACGAGAACCCCACCGTGCAAGCCAACGACACCGCCGTGTATCGCTTCTTCGACAAGGCCGACGGGGCTCATTTCTACACGCCCGATCAGAACGAGTTCGCGAGCGTGCTGGCGACCAGGAGCGACCTGGTGAACGAAGGGGTCGCGTTCTACACGCAGAAATCCTAACCCGTCTAAGCCGCCTCGGCCGAGACGATGCGGAACAGGTAATCCTCCCCGTTCGGCCGATGCAGGCGGACGAGTTCGCCGGGCCGGAACACGGACCCGTCGAAGGTCCAGATCGGGTCGTCCTCGCTGCTGGTGCTCTGCAGCGCCCAGCCTTCGTCGATACGGATGATCTCCAGCGGGCGCGGCTCGGTGCCCGAGCGGACCCGCCACGCGAGCCACGGGCTTGAGGAGACGTGATAGGCGTCGACGTCCATCAAGCCCTGCGGCGTCAACTGCGGGGAAAGAACAAGGCGGTCGTTGAGGTCTCCCTCGAGCTTACCAGGGCCTTGAACGAGCACCAGAGTTAGCTTCGTCATCGAACTGTTTCTGACCTCGCCGGTGGAAGTAAGAACGCAGTACATGCCAGAAAGTTGACGTCAAATCGCAACACGGACGCCGAGTTCCACCACCCGGTCGCTCGGGATGCGGAAGAATTCGGTCGCCGGCACCGAATTGCGCGCGAGCAGGAGGAACAAGAACAAGCGCCATTTCGGCAGCTTGGGCACCAGCGCCCGCACGAGCACCTCGCGGCCGAGGAAGAAGCTCGCCTGCATGGGGTCGTAGTCGAGCCCGTGGGCGCTGGCTTCCTCCAGGGCACGCGGGATGTTCGGGCTCTCCATGAAGCCGTAGCGCAGCGTGACCCGGTGCACGCCGGGGGACAGCTCCTCGATCGACATGCGTTCCGCCGCCCCGACTTCCGGGACGTCGAGGGTCAGCACGGTCACGAAGATGACCCGCTCGTGCAGCACCTTGTTGTGCTTGAGGTTATGCAGCAGCGACGTCGGCACGTAATCGGGCGTGCCGGTGAGGAACACAGCGATGCCCGGCACCCGCAGCGTCCGCGAGTGCGGCAGGCGCTTGAGGAATGACGCGAGCGGCAGGCTCTCCTGCTTCCAGCGCGCCAGCATCAGCTCGCGGCCGTTGTTCCATGACGTCATCATGGCGAGCAGCCCGAGGCCCAGCACCAGCGGGACCCAGCCGCCCTCCGGCACCTTCAGCAAGTTCGCGCTGAAGAAGATCAGGTCGATGATCATGAAGAAGCCGAAGACCGAGATCGCCAGCGTACGCGACCAGCCGAAGCGGCGCCGGAACACCACCATGGCGAGCAGGCTGGTGCACATGAAGGTGCTCGTCACCGCGATGCCGTAGGCCGCCGCGAGGGCGTCGCTGCTGCGGAAGGCGAACACCAGGAGCAGCACGCCGACGAACAGCGCCCCATTCACCTGCGGCAGGTAGATCTGGCCCTCTTCGGTCAGGCTGGTGTGGCGCACGGTCAGCCGCGGCATGAACGACATCTGCATGCACTGCCGCGCCAGCGAGAACGCGCCGGACAGCACCGCCTGGCTGGCGATCACCGTCGCCAAGGTGGCGAGCAGCACGAGCGGCAGGCGGACCATTTCGGGCGCCAGCAGATAGAACGGGTTCTCCAGCGCGGACGGGTCGCGCAGCACGAGGGCGCCCTGGCCGAAATAATTGAGCAGCAGCGCCGGCAGCACGAAGTAGAGCCAGGCGAGGCGGATCGGCTCCCGCCCGAAATGGCCCATATCGGCATAGAGCGCCTCGGCGCCCGTCACCGTCAGCACGATGGCGCCGAGATCGACGAAGGCCAGCCATTTGTGCGCCATGATGAACTGCAGGGCGTAGTGCGGCGACAGCGCCCGCAGGACTTGCGGGTATTGCGCGATCTGATACCCGCCGAACGACGCCAGGACCACGAACCAGACGCACATCACCGGGCCGAAGATGCGGCCGATCTGCCCGGTCCCGCGCACCTGCACGGCGAACAGGATCACGATGACGACGACCGAGATCGGCACCACGACGTAGTGGAATTGCGGATACACGACCTGGAGACCCTCGACGGCGGAGAGCACCGAGATGGCCGGGGTGATGATGCCGTCGCCAAAGAACAGGCACGCGCCGGCGATGCCGACCAGCCCGAGCAGGTGGCGGGTCCGGACGCCTGTGGTCCCGCGCTGCGCGAGCGCCATCAGCGCCAGGATGCCGCCCTCGCCGTTATTGTCGGCCCGCAGGATCAGCAGCACGTATTTGACCGTCACGGTCAGGATCAGCGCGTAGAACATCAACGACAGAACGCCCATGATCTCGAGCGCATGCGTGCCGGTGGCGGTGAATTCGTTGAGGCTGGCTTTCAGCGCGTAGAGCGGGCTGGTGCCGATGTCGCCGTAAACGACGCCGAGAACGCCCAATAACGAGGCGAACCGGACGGGCCGGGCGGCCGACGACGAAAGGACGGCCGTCGTCAAAGCGTCATTCCACGATCGGAGCTGTTAGCGGCGCTGTGCTGCACCGCGGGAGCCATAGGCCCGTTCCCGCGTCGCATGCAAGACACTGACGTGAAACAGGCCCGGCCGCGCCTCACTCCGCGGCGAGCAAGGTGGGCACGACCACCTCGGCGCTGGCGGCCGCATGCATCCAAATGGCGGTGTCATGGAACACCGCACCGCCGTTGGGCGCCGCCGGCGCGTCGCTGGTGAGCACGTTGACGCCGAGTTGGCCGGGGTAGTCTTCGTTCGGCCAGATACTCTCGACGATGACGGTGCCGCGCTGCATGCGGCTGTCCGGGCCAGCGAGCCGGGCGTGGACGCGGATCTCGCCCTGCGCGTTGCCGAGGTGGAGCAGGCTGCCGTCGACGACTCCGAGTTGGGCGGCGTCGTCCGGGTGCAGCAAGGCGGTGGGGCGGCCTTCGCGCTTTCGGCTGGTGGGCGTCTCGGTGAAGGTGGAATTCAGGAAGTTGCGCGCCGGCGCCGCAACCAGGCGGAACGGGCGCTCGCGGGTCGGCTGGTCGATCGTCTCCCACTGGTCCGGCATGGCCGGCATGCCGGCACTATGTGGGCCGAGCGCGGCCCAGTCCGGGCTGAAGCGGAAGCGGCGATCGGGGAAGCCGAACCCATCCAGGAAGTGGCTCCGCTCGAAGCTGTCGGCGGCGTCGACCCACTTACGGGCGAGGACCTCCTTCGCGCCGGGCCAGCCGGAGGCGCGCAGGGTGGCATCGATCAGCTTCATTTCGGTCAGGCCGAAGCCGGCGTGCTCGGCCCCGAGACGGCCCGCCAGCGCCGCGATGACCGCATGGTTCGAGCGGCACTCCCCCGGCGGCTCGACCAGCTTGGCGCCGATGCTGAAGAACGTGTGGCCGCCGCCGGCATAGAGGTCGTCGTGCTCGAGGAACATGGTGGCGGGCAGGACCACGTCGGCCAGGCGCGCGGTCTCGGTCATGAAATGCTCGTGGACGCAGACGAACAAATCCTCGCGCAGCAATCCCCGGCGGACCCGGCGCGTGTCGGGCGCCACGACGGCCGGGTTGGTGTTCTGCACCAGCATGGCGTGCACCGGCGGCCCGTCGCCGAGTTCGGTCCGGTCGCCCGTCAGGACCGCGCCGATGCGGCTCATGTCCATTCTGCGGATGGCCGGGTCGACGCGGTCGAGCCCCTCGATCAGGGTCTTGTCCCAGTGATAGATACCGTTGCCGCGGTTGTTCCAGAAGGCGCCGGCGCCGCGGTGCCTCCACTTGCCGGTGATCGAGGGCAGGCAGGTGACGGCGTGCATGGCGACGGCGCCGTTGCGGCTGCGGGTGAAGCCATAGCCGATGCGGATGAAGGCGCGCTCGGTCTGGCAGTAGCGGCGGGCGAAGGCCTCGATCTCGGCTTCCGGCAGGCCGGTGATCGCCGCCGCCCAGGCCGGGCTGCGCTCGCGGAGATGCGCCTCGAGCGCGGGCGAGGCGTCGGTGAACTCGGCCATGTAGGCGCGGTCGGCGAAGCCGTCGCGCAGCGCCACGTGCATCATGGCGCAGGCGAGCGCCGCGTCGGTGCCGGGCCGGGGCGCGATGTGGATGTCGGCGGCCGCGGCCGTGGGCGTGCGGTAGGGGTCGACCACGGCCAGCAGCGCGCCCCGCTCCTTCCGGGCGCGGGTCACGTGGGTCATGACGTTGACCTGGGTGGAGACCGGGTTGCCGCCCCACATGATGAGGAGGTCCGCTTCGGCCATCTCGCGCGGGTCGGGGCCGCCGAACCGGCCGACTCCGGCGGCCCAGCCGGCCTCGGTGATGCTCGAACAGATGGTGTTGTGCTGGCGGGAGTAGCCCATCACGTGGCGCAGCCGGTTGATGCCGTCGCGCTGCACCAGGCCCATCGTGCCCGCGAAATTGTAGGGCCACACGCTCTCGGCGCCGTGCCGCGCGGTGGCGTCGACGAACTTGGCGGCCACCAGATCGAGCGCTTCGTCCCAGCTCGCCCGACGGAACCCGCCCTCCCCCTTGCCGCCGGTCCGGATCAACGGATGCGTCACCCGGTCCGGATGATGGACCCGCTCGGCATAGCGGGCGACCTTGGCGCAGATGATCCCAGCCGTATACGGCTGCTCGCGGGCGCCGCGGACGGTGCCGATCCGCCCGCCGTCGTCCACGTCGACCTCCAGCGCGCAGCAACTGGGACAATCGTGCGGGCACGTCGAGTGGCGGGTCTGCATGTTTCGACGTTACGCGTTCGCGCGGTTCTGGTTCAACCTCGCTCTGACATCATGTTATAACGTCGGCATTGACGCCGGTGACTGTGCTCCGTTAGCTCCCCATCCGAACAGTCGGACGGCAGGCAGATGACCCTCGAGGAGCAGCTTTGCTTCGCGCTCTACTCAGCGACGAACGCCATCATCCGCAGCTACCGGCCGTGGCTGCGTGATATCGGCCTGACCTACCCGCAATATCTCGTGCTGCTGGTGCTGTGGCAGGATGGCGACCGAACCATGGGCGAAATCGCGACCCGGCTCGCGTTGCCACCGGGCGGCGTCACGCCGATCGTCGAGCGGCTGGAGGCGGCCAAGCTGGTCGAGCGCCGTCGCGACGCGAGCGACCGCCGGGTCGTGCATGTCAATCTGACCGAGAGCGGCGCGCAGCTGGAGCAGGCCGGGATCGAGGCGCAGCGCCGGGTCACGTGCGCGACGATGATGCCGGCAAGCGACCACGCGGTCTTGCGCGCAATACTGAACGAGTTGACCGAGCGGCTCAGCACTCCGGCCGAGCATACGCCGGCCGACAGCGAAAGCGTCGCCTCGCTGTGCTGATCTACCCGTAGACCCGCGCCACCTGCCAGGCGATCAGCAACCAGAATAGCCCGATCGTGGCGCCGGCGATCACGTCGGTCAGGTAGTGCAGGCTCAGCAGCAGGCGGCTGAAGCTGATCGCCAGGATGAGCGCGGCGGCGATGGCGAAGATGGCCGCCCTCCCCCGCACCGTGCCATCGGCGATCGCCAGCGCGACCACGCCGTAGACCGCCATCGATACCGTCGCATGGGCGCTCGGAAACGATGGTGACGCGGCGGTGATACCGTCGAGGAAGTCCGGGCGCTGGCGGGCGGTGATGAATTTGAGCGACCACGTCGTGATCTGCGAGCCCACCAGCGCGATCCAGATCGGCACCAGCCAGCGCGTCCGCCCGCTCGACGCCAAGGCTCCGCTCGTCACCAGGCAGACGATCGCCCCGGCGGCGCCGGTCCCGAGCTGGCTGATCCACGCCCCGGCCGCCAAGGTCGCGCGCCAGCGAATCGTCCGCAGCCCGGCGTTGACCAGGCCGTCCAGCGTCACGAGCGCGCCGCCGCTCTGCACCTGCCACAGCAGCACGGCGAACAGGACGGCCAGGACAAGGAGTGCGATCATGGAACGAACACCCGGACGGCGTGGCGAAGGACGGCGAACTCTGCAGGCGTTCTGGTGACGATCTCGCCATCGGCGCTGACGTCGTGCGGCCGCCGGGTCGCGACGGACAGCGTGCGACACTCGGTCGAGCGGACTTCGCGCAGCTTGTGGTGCTCGCCGGCGCGGAACGCGCGCGCCATGAACAGCAGCCGCCACCGGGCGCGGGGCTCGAGGCTGTAGACGTTGAGGACGCCGTCATCGATCTTCGCCTCGGCCTCGACGAGGTTGCCGCCCCCGTAGAAGCGGCCGTTGCCGACGGCGATCTGCAGCGTGGTGGTCCGCGTCTCGGCACCGTCGATGACCAGCGACGCGTGGAAGCGGGGGCAACGGATGACGGTCAAGCCGGCGGCGAGCGGATAGGCCAACATGCCGAACCGGCGCTTCATGATCGCGGTGAGCCGCTTGGTGACCGCGACGCTGAGGCCGAGGCTCGCGACGTTGAAGAACGGGATGCCGTTGACGGTGCCGAGGTCGATCGCCTGGGTGCGGCCGGCCAGGATGATCGACGCCGCGCTCGCGGGGTCGCCCGGGATGCCGAGCGAGCGGGCCAGGTCGTTGGCGGTGCCGAGCGGCAGGATCCCGAGCGGCAGCGACGTGTCGCGCAGGGCGGGCGCGGCAGCATGCATCGTACCGTCGCCGCCGCCCAGCAGCACGCACGACACCTCGCCGGCCAGGGCCCGGATCCTATCCGCCAGGTTGGTTGGGTCGGCGCACGGCTCGCGGCGGATGGCGAGGCCACCGGCGTTCAGGGCGGCCTCGAACGGCGCGACCTCGCTGCCGCGGCGGCTCTTCTCGTTGGCGATGAGCAGGGCCGGGCGGGCGGTCCCACCGGTGTGGGGCTCGCTCAGTGGACTAGCTTGGCTGCGATCTGGGCGACGTGGCGGCCGAGGAAGCCGGTGCCGGAGCCGACGATGAGGGCGTCGAACCGGGTGAGTTCGTCGACCGGGGCGACCGGCGCGGGCCTGGCTGCGACAGGGCCGCCGCGCGCGTAGGAGAGCACCAACACCTTCGTCATGACCCGCTGCCTTCGCCTTGGTTGCGGCCTCGGGGTAGCCTATCTGGAGCGACAACGCACCTCGCAGGAGAGTTACGTATGGATGTGTTCCCCCGGCCGCTCGCGACGCAGCACGACACCCGACTGGACAAACTGGCCGAGGTGGCCGTGCGCGTCGGGCTGGGGCTGGTGCCGGGTCAGGAGATCGTCTTGACGGCGCCGATCGACGCGGCGCCGCTGGTGCGGCGGATCACCGAGCACGCCTATCGGGCGGGCGCGAAACTGGTCTCGCCGTTCTTCTCCGACGAGCAGAGCACGCTGGCGCGCTTCCAACTCGCGCCCGACGACGCCTTCGATTACGCGCCGGCCTGGATCTACGACGGGATGGCGCGCGCGTTCCGCGAGGGCGCGGCGCGGCTGGCCATCGGCGGCGAGGACCCGACGCTGCTCTCTGGTCAGGACACCGACCGGGTCGCGCGGGCCAACCGGGCGCGCTCGGTCGCCTATCGGCCGGCGCTGGAACTCATCACCAATTTCTCCGTCAATTGGAACATCGTCTGCTACGCCACGCCGTCCTGGGCCCGGGTGGTGTTCCCGGACCTGCCGGAGGCCGAGGCGATCGCCCGGCTGTGGGACGCGATCTTCGCCGCCTCGCGGATCGACGAGGCGGACCCGGTGGCCGCATGGGCGGCGCATAATGCTGCGCTGCATGCGCGCACGGCGGCGCTGAACGCGAAGCGGTTTTCGGCGCTGCACTTCAGCGGTCCCGGCACCGACCTGACGGTCGGCCTCGCGGACGGCCATCTCTGGCTCGGCGGGTCGGAGCCGTCCAAGAGCGGGATCGTGTGCAACCCGAATATCCCGAGCGAGGAGGTGTTCACCACGCCGCACATGGCGCGCGTCGACGGCACTGTGCGCAGCACCAAGCCGCTCTCCTATCAGGGCACGTTGATCGAGGGCATCGAGGTGCGGTTCGAGGCAGGCCGCATCGTGCAGAGCACGTCGCGGACCGGCCACGCGGTGCTGGAACGGGTGCTCGGCACCGATGACGGCGCGCGGCGGTTGGGCGAGGTCGCGCTGGTGCCGCATTCCTCGCCCATCTCAGCCAGCGGGCTGCTGTTCTTCAACACGCTGTTCGACGAGAATGCCGCCAGCCACATCGCCCTCGGGCAGTCCTACCGGACCTGCATCGAGGACGGCACGACCGCCAGCGAGGCGGAACTCGTCCAGCGCGGCGCCAATTCGAGCCTCATCCATATCGACTGGATGATCGGGTCCGGCGAGATCGATGTGGACGGCATCGACGCATCCGGCGGCCGGGCGCCAGTGATGCGCCGGGGCGAGTTCGTCTGACGGTCGTCACCGCCGGGCCTTGACCCGGCGGTCGACGCTAGCCTCAGCCGATCGGGGCCGTCCGGCCCCGCGCCGCCGCGAGGTGGAACACGTTGGCCACCGGGGCCGGCAAGTCGGCGACCGGGACCGCGGCCAACGCGTCGATCATGCTCGGAAACACCCCGATGTCGGCCAACGTGATGCAATCCCACAACAGAACGGAACGGCCCTGCCGCACCACGCCCCAGGATGCCCATGACTGCCGGGCCCGGTACAGCATGGCGAACGGCCCCGTATCCGAGGAGCAGATGGACACGCGGACGTCGGCGTTCGACCAATCATCGAGGTCGGCGCGGTCCCGCAGCGTGAAGGCCGTTTGCTGATGGGTTTGCAGGACCGAGAAGGTCTGAGACGCACGATGTTCGATGAAGTCCGCAAAGCCGATGACGTCGCTCATTTTGCCCTCCGAAGCTCTCGCAGGGGAAATTCCGCCCGATCGGGCGCTACGTCTGTGACACATCTCACATGGACGAATGAGCCTTTTTCCTGTCGTGAGCAGGTCTTATTATTGAGTTGGCCGAGCGCTTTCGCCCTCCCCCAAGCAAGCGGCTTGTATGTCAACAAGGGCGGCACGCGCCGAAAAGCTAGAATTAACAGGGACTCCACCGATGGTTGTGTCGTGGCCATCCCCACACTTATCCACAGGATAAATTCAACTTCCCGTGAGTCTGGGGGCGACTACCCTGCCTTGATCTCGTCGGTATGGACGTCGAAACCGCTCAGGCGGCAGTTGCCGAACGTCGTCGTAATGGCGACGTCCGTGGCGTCGCGTCCGCGCGCCATGACGATGCGGCCGATGCGCGGCGTGTTGTGGCGGGCGTCGAACGTGTGCCACGCGCTGCCGAGATACACCTCGAACCAGGCGCTGAAATCCATCGGCGCATCGACCGGCGGAATGCCGATATCGCCGAGATATCCGGTGCAGTAACGGGCCGGGATGTTCATGCAGCGACACAGCGCGACGGCGAGATGGGCGAAGTCGCGGCACACGCCCAATCGCCCGGTATGACCATCGAAGGCGGTCCGGGTGGAGTCGGCGTGCTCGTACCCGAAAGTGATGCGGTCGTGCACATAGTCGACGATCGCCTGCACCCGGGCCCAGCCCGGAGGTGTATTGCCGAACAACTGCCAGGCGAGGTCGTGCAATTTGTCGGTATCGCAGTAGCGGCTGCCGAGCAGGAACACGAGGACGTCGTCGGGCAGGTCTTCGATGCGATGCTGGATCGCGTCGGCGACGACCGGGTCGGGCAAGCCGGAATCGGCGACGACGACATCGGCCGAGATCTTCAGCTTCCCCACCGGGGCGATGATGCGGGTGACGATATTGCCGAAACTGTCTTGATAATCATGCGACGGGATCGGTGGTGAGAACGTGATCGTATGGGGGCCTTCGACATCGTGCATCCGCGACGGGTGGACACTCAAAACGAGCAACATCGGCACAGGATTGAGGCAATCGTATTCGATATCGAAGCCAGTACGGATTTTCATGAAGCAGCCCTTTTGCGTCGCGCCTTATAACAGGTCGATTCGAATAGTTCAGGGCAAGAACCATGCCGTTTTTAGGTAGCAGCCTCCATCGGCTCCAGATCGACGCCCACGCGCAAGCTGTGCTGGCCGCCACCCAAAATCATGCCGCGTAATGGACTGATGTCGGAGAAGTCGCGCCCGCGCGCGAGCACGACGTGTTCCTCGCGGACCAGAACGCCGTTCGTCGGGTCCAACCCGACCCACCCGTGGTCTGGCCCGAGCCAGCCGCCGACCCACGCGTGGGACAGGTCGGCGCCGAGGCGACGGGCTTGGCCCGGGGGCGGCCGGGTGCGGATGTAGCCGGAGGTGTAGCGCGCCGGGAGGCCGAGGCCGCGCAGGCTGGACAGCATCAGATGGGTAAAATCCTGGCACACTCCCTCGCGACGTTCCAACACATGGGCGATGGGTGTCGAGATCGTGGTGACGCCGGAGCGGAACTTGAAATCGCGGTACATGCGGTCGTTGAGGTCGATCAGCGCCGACATGATCGGTCGGCCCGGCGCGAATGACGGCGCGGCGTAATCGCGCGTTCCGGCCAGCAAACCCACGCGCGGGCTCTCGAAGCGGAACTCCGCCGCTTGCCAGGCGCCGGGTCCGCCGGCCAGCGCGGCATCGCGTACGATCTCCCACGGCGGCGTCGCGTCGGGCTCCGGATAGGGCTGGGCGCGCACCTCGACCACGGCTTCGCTGACGACTTCGAACTCCGTGTGCGCCGTGTCGAAGAACAGCCAGGTGATCCGGTTGCCGAAATGATCGAGCCGGTCCACGAGACGGCCGTTAGCCGGCTTGAGGTGAAACGCTTCGCGGATGACGGTCTGCCACGGCGTCTTCAGCGGCCGCAGGTGCATCAACTGCGCCGCGAGATCCACCGGCTTGCTGTACGAATACGTGGTGGCATGGCGCACGCGGTATTTCATGCCATTCCCCGCAGCGCCGGTGTCTCCTCGTCACCCCCGACCCGCTGCGCGAGCGGCAGGATCGCGAAATACTGCCGGCCGATCTGCTCCGACAGATCGGTCACGCCCCGCTCGATGGCCCGGAGCTGCGCCGGCAACGTGGTCGCCACCTGCCGCTCCGCCACCGTCCCCCCCGCCCGCGCGATGTCGCGGGCCTCGCGCAACAGGCGCGAGGCGATGCTCGGCAGCGTCGCGCCGGGGGCGCGGGCCAGTTCGGCCAGGATGTCACGGATGGCCGCGAGTTGGAACGCCAGCGCGCGCGGATTGCTCTCGTCGGCCAGCACGAGGTCCAGCACCGGGCCAGGCTGCAAGGTCGAGAGATAGCGGCTGCGGTAGGTGATGACGGAGTCGCAGAGTTCGAGCGCGAGGCGCAGCGCCGGGTCGAGCGGGCCGGGCTGCTGGGCCTTGCTGTAGTCGACCGCTTGGGCGATCAGGCGCGACGTCGACCAGGCCCGCTCGACCCGGCGCCCGAGATCGAGGAACAAGCGACCGCCACTGCGCAGCATGTTCTCGGCCGCCAGACCGGCCACCGTGGCTGAAAACCCAAGCACGACCGTGCTGACATGGGCGAGTTCGCGGGTCGAGGGTGCCAGGCGGTCGGTGGTGCCCGGCCGCAACTCGGCCAAGGCCTGGCCGACGTTGCGCAGACCGATCGTGAGCGTCGAATGAACCTCGTTGGTCAGCCGGTCCCGCAGGCTCTGCGTCATGCGGGAGACTTCGGCCAACAATTCCGGCATCGGCGCCCGGGCGCGGCCGACTTGCAGCAGGCGTTCGGCGAGCGCCGCCGGGCCCAGGCCGCCCGTGGCCTCGGGCTCGATGAGGCGGACGAGGGCGAGGCAGCCGATGACGCTGCGCAGTTCGGCGTTCTCACGCGGCGAGAGGCTCGTGCGCTCCAGCCGATCCAGCGCGGCCCGCAGCAAACGCGCCGAGGTCTCGAGCCGCTCGAGCGTGCGGCCGAGCCAGAAGAAGGTGTCCGCCACCCGGCTCGGCAGATCGGCCGAGATGCGGCGAACCGGCAGGATGCTCGGCGTGAACACGCTGGGACCGGCGACGCTGGTCTCGTCCTCGCTGGCGATCCAGACGTCTTTGCAGATCGCGTGGAGCGGCAGCCTGGCAGCGTCGATGTCGCGCTGCGTCAACACCCGCCCGAAGCCGCCGGGAAAGGCCTGCCACCGTGTGCCGTCGTACAGAAGGAACATGCGGACCAAGACGGGTTGCGGCAGCAAGCCGCCGTCGGTCATGCAGGGCGCCAGCGACGGGCGGAGATGCGCGGTGGCCACGTAGTCGCCGGGGGCGGCCGCGGCACGGGCGAGCATGTCGGCCGCGGTGCCGGAGTCGCTGGCCGGCGCCATCCCGTCCAGCGCCGGACGGATCCGCCACATATCGGGCCGTTCGGCGACGCGCGCGAGCGCGGCGGGATCGCCGAGCCACAGCGTTTCCGGGCTCGGTAGCAGCAGTTCCTCGCCGATCATGCGCTGGGCGAGACGCGGCAGCATCGCCCCCCAGAGCGGCGCTTCGAGACAGCCGGTGCCGGGGTCGTTGACGATGCGGACGTTGCCGGACCGCGCCGCGTCGAGCAGCCCGGTCACGCCGAGATGGACGGTGGGCTCGAGTTCGAGCGGGTCGAGGGTGCGGCCATCCTGGCGGCGCAGCAGCACGTCCACGCGCTGCAGGCCGCGGAGGGTTTTCAAGAACAACGCGCCGTCCCGCAGCGACAGGTCGCTGCTCTCGACCAACGTGCAGGATAGCTCGCGCGCGAGGACGACGTGCTCGTACCAGAGCTTGTCCTCGGGACCCGGCGTCAGCAGCGCCAGACCCGGCCGCTCGGCGCCGGCGGGCGCCATCATGTGCAGCATGTCCTGCCATGCGGCGAAGAACTGCGTCACGCGGCGGGGCGGTTGCGCGCGGAACAGTTCTGGAATCGCGCGGTTCAGGGCGCGGCGGTTTTCCAGCGCGTAGGCGCTGCCCGCCGCATCCGCGGTCCGATCGGCGATCACGTGCCAGCGTCCATCCGGAGCGCGCAGCAACTCGGCCGCGTAGAAATGGAGCAGCTGATCGTTGGGCCGGCCGTCCGTGGCGTGGCAGGGGCGGAGGAAGGCCGGGTTGGCATAGACCAGGGCGGGCGGAATCCGACCTTCGGCGAGCAGGTCCTGCCGGCCATAGACGTCCTGCAGGACGGCTTCGATCAGCCCGGCGCGCTGGGCTAGGCCGGCCTCGATGTGATCGAATTCGGCGGCGCTGATGAGGAGCGGCAATGGATCGCACCGCCAGGCCTTCGGCGCCACGCCCGGGAGCAGGGCGGTGACGCCGTCCTCGACGAGCATGCGGTCCAGGAGGTCGGCGCGGTGCTTCAGGCCATCCGGGCCGAGGCCGGCGATCGAGGCGACGAGCGTTCCCCATCCTGGCCGCAGGCCGCCGCGACCGTTCGCCATCTCGTCCCAGGCTGGCAGGGGGGCGCGCTGCGGAGCCGAGTCCGAGGCGAAAATGGTGCTCATCTGCGGTGCAACATGACATGGCGGGTGGCGCTCGGACAGCCCAGCAATCTTGCGCTGAGACAATTCCGTGAATGGCCGGATCGCCCTCCCGATCATGAAAACGCGCCGGCGAGCCGGCTGGAGCGCCGCATCGCGGGCGGTCGCGGCGTGCAGGACACGAAATAGATCAGCGCCACCCAGGCGATGCAGGCCAGGACGGTGAACGCCGCCCGGATATCGCCGTGCGGGCAAAGCGTGGCCGTGCAGGCGGCGGACACGCCGAGCCAGGTCATGCGTTGCTGCCGCAGCGTGATGCGGCGGACGTTCATGCCGCCCGATCGCGACTGCCGCTCGGCCCGGTTGATCAGGCGCCAGGCCTGCTGCGCGCCGAACAGGGTCAGCACCGCGATCAGCCCGGATAGCACCAGGTTGACACCGGACACGTCACGAACGGCATCCCAAAACAGCGTCAATGCTTGCGACTCGCAGGCGATCACCAGCGCGCCACGCGCCAGCCCGAAGCAGCTGGTCCACGCCGCGAAATGGTCGGCACAGGGTTGGAAGACGCGGTCGATCAAGACGGCATCGACGTCGATGGTCACACGGTACTCCAGGGATGGTGTCGTCCGGAGTTTTTACCGGGTGGCGGCGGTAATGGTTACCGTGAGAACATAGCAGAAACGAAGAGCGGCATCAATCGAGGACCGTCAGGCGAACAGCGCCTGGCCGAGGAACTCCCCCGGACCCACGCCGGGCGGGCAGGCGAACAGGCCGCCGCCGGTGTGGGTCGTGTATTGGTTCAGCGCGTCGAACTTGGCCATCGGCTCGAAGATCTTGATGAACCCGGTGCGCGGGTCGCGCTGGTAGCAGATGAACAGCAGCCCGGCATCGTATTCCAGCCCCTGCCGCCACGGCGGCCAGCGTTCGGCGATCACGTTGGTGCCGTCATTATATGAGTACGCCCGGCGCAGGATCTCGGCGCCGTCGTTCGATACCGACGCGGCCAGCCGCACATGCGCGTTGTCGGGAATGACCGGCATGCCCTCGGCATCGACCTTGTCGAAGTCGAGCGGATCGAACTCGCTCGTGCCGCCCAGCGGCGCGCCGGAGTATTTGTGCCGGCCGATCGTCAGCTCCTGGAACTCCACATCCGTGTTGTCCCAATGCTCGAGCGCCATGCGGATCCGCCGGATCACCATGTAGCTGCCGCCGCGCATCCAGGCCGGGCCGTCCTCGCCGGCCCAGACGACCGTGTCGGGCGAGAGCGGATTGGGCCGCGTCACCCCGTCGGCATGCTCGCGCGGGCGCTCGGCGATCGGGTTCTGCGTGCCGTCCTTGAAGCCCATCAGATTGCGCGGCGTGTCCTCGGCGGCGTAGTTGGCGCTGAACCCGGTCTGCGTCCAACGCAGCCGCGCCACGTCGCCCGCCGCGCGCGCCAACTGGCGGATCGCATGGAACACGATCTGCGGATCGTCCGCGCAGGCCTGCACCGACACGTCGCCGCCGGTGCGCGCCGCTTCCAACTGGTCGCCGTTGAACTCGGGCAGGTCGACCAGCGCCTCCGGCCGGCGCGCCGCCAGGCCGTAGCGGTCCATCCCATCCTTGACGAACAGCCCGGGCCCGAACCCGAACGTCAACGTCAACCGGGCTGCCGCCAGGCCCAGCGCCTCGCCGCTATCGGGCGCGGCGACATCGGGCTTGACGCCCTCGAGCGAGGCCGCCGTCTCGCCGCGCGTCAGCCGCTCGGCCATCTCGGTCCAGCGGCGCAGCAGCGACTCGACGGCCGCGCGATCCGCGGTCACCAGGTCGAAGGCCGCGAAGAAGGTGTGGTTCTGCTGCGCCGTCAGGATGCCGGCCTGGTGCGGCCCGTGGAACGGCTCGACGATCGCGCGCCCTTGGCCCTGGCTCGCGGTCGAGATCCCCTTGGCCGCCGGGTCGGCAGCCCGAGCCGTGCTCGCCAGCGCCGCCAGCGCGCCGCCGGCGGCCCCACCGAGGAACCCCCGGCGGGACGCGAACGGGCAGCGTCCCGTCACTTGTTCGACCGGATCAACGAGCCAATACGAGCGCAGCCACCTCGTCCTCCACGTAATAGAACCCGTCGCCTTCCGGCGTCATCGCGATCCCGAACAAATCGCCGGCACCGGGCGGCTGCTGCGCACGGTTGGGGTCGATCCACCGCGCATAGATCTGCCGCCCCGCCTCGGCGTCGATCTCGACGACCTGGCCATTGAGTCCATTGATCACAAGGAGATGGCCGTTCGGCGCGATCGTCATTGCCAGCGGCCGCTTGAGGAAACCATCCTTCGTCACCTCGCGCCCCAGCCCGGCGCTCGTCGTCCGCGTCAGCGCGTCGGGGATCGCCACGATGCGGTTGCCGAGCGCATCCGACACATACAGCGTGCCGTCGCGCCCGAGCCCGAGCCCGGTCGGCCCGATGACGAACACGTCCTTATCCGCCTGCTCGGCGAAGCCATGGGCGACCACCGTCTCCTTCTGCACCCGCGGCGGCCCGTTCTCGGGGATGACGAGGTCCAGCCGCAGCACCGTCGCCTTCTCCACCGGGTCCTGCCCGGGGGCCTCGACGCCGAAGCCGGTGTTGCTGACGAACAGCGTCGCCGTGCCGCCGCGATCGACCACGGCCAGGTTGCCCCAGGGCCCGTTGATGCGCGGGCTCGTCAACGCCGACGCCACGTTGCCCTGCGGATCCAGCACCAGCAGGCAGCCATCGCCCTTGGTCGCCGTCGTGCCATCCTGGCTCGGCAGGCTGCCGACGATCACCCAGCCGGATTTCAGCATCGTCAGCGCCGTCGTCAGCCCGATCCCGCCGGGGCATTGCGGCAGATGGCGCGGGATGCTGGCGAAGATGCTCAGCTTCTTGGTGGCCGGGTTCCAGTCGACGATCGTGGTGCCGAGCCCCTGGAGGTTGGCGCGATTGTTGAAGTTGGTGACGAGGACGTCGTCCTTCTGGATTCTGCCGGCCGTGACCGGGGCCACGACCACGGCATAGGGGTTCTGGTCCCCGCTCGGCGTGATGGTCGACGTCAGCACCGTCTGGCGCTTGATCGTCTCGAGGAAACCTTGCGGCGCTTGCGCCAGGGCGGGCGCGGCACCGAGGGTGCAGGCAAGAAGGGCGGCGAGGCGGAGCATGCGGCGGTCCTCCTCAGAACACGAAGTTGGTGCGCAGGCCGAAGGTGGCCGAGTTGCCGACGCGCTTGTCCGGTTGCAGCGGGTTGGGAATGCCGCCGCTGGGCGTCCACACGTATTGGAAGTCCGGCTGCAGCGTCCACCAGGGCGCGACCTGATACTGGTAGGTCAGCTCGACGAACGTCTCGCTGCCGCGCACCGGATACGGGCCATTGAAGAAGTTCTGGTCGCGATCGAGCTTGACCGCGCTGGGGCTGATCTTGGCGACGCCGAAACCGAGCCCGACGGTGTCGTTGTCGCGTCCGGCCAGCGGCGCCTTCAGCGTCACGCCGCCGTTGACGCTGAAATTGGCCACGTTGCGGTCGCCGGGCGCGCCCATGAGGCGGGCGAAGATGCCGACCGCGCGGGCGCCGTCCGGATCCGGCCGCCACACCACCTGGTCGAACACGCCGTAGACGCTGAAATTGTGCCGCCGCGCGCGGGGATCGCCGTTGGAGTTGGGGTCGGCGAGCGACAGGCCCTGGGTGTCGAACCGCTGGTCGAAGAAGGTGGCGGTATCGTACCAGAAGCCGAGCTTGTAGACGCCGGGCAGGCCCGGCTTGCTGGTGCCGTAATCCATCTGCCCCATCACGGGCGCGTTGATCGCGTATTGCACCTCGCCGAAGACCAGCGCCCCGGTGCCGGTGTGGAACTTGGTCCCCGACTGCGACGCGCCGCGCACCTGGCTGTCGTCGGAGAACGGACCGCCGGGCGGGTTGTCGTCGAACACGCCGAGCAGCACCGTCATGTTGTCGATCGGCTGCGCCCGCAAGCGCACGCCCAGCGAGGCCAGCGGATAGGCCGGCCCGCCCGCGTAGAGGTCGACCGACGGGATCAGCGGCCAGCCCATCATCGTGTTGATGAACAGCGACGAGCCCGCGCTCGCGAAGAATTCCTGGTCGAGGCTCTGCTGGCCGATCTTGATGTCGGCCTTTCCACCCAGGAAGCTCTGCTGGTACCAGAGTTCCCACAGCCGGGTCGCCCGCTGCGCCTCGATGCCGCTGGCGGTCTGCAGCGTGTAGAGGTTGTCGGCGCTGAGGTTGCGGCCGTGGATCTGGAAGGCGCTGACGTTGAAGATGCCGCCCTCGAGGCCGATCGCCTTGCCCAGATCGATGCCCAGGCTCATCTGCGTCAGCCCGTCATAGGCCGCCCCGCGACGGACCCCGCCGGTGACGTTGCCGAACACCTCGCTGGTCTCCGTCAGGCCGAGCGAGATACCGTATTGGTTGAGCAGTGGCCGCACGCCGTAGATGTCGCCGAGCAGGTTGCTGCGCGAGGAGCTGAACAGCCCGGTGGTGAACCCGGGCTCGCCCGGGGCCGGCGCGGCACTCGCGGGCGGCGAGCTGTTGCCCGGGACCGGGTTGGCCTGCGCGACCGGCGCATTGGGCAGGCTGGGGCCGCTGGTCGACTGCGCCTGCGCCGCAGTCGCAAATCCGGCGACGCTGGCGGCCACCATGGCGCTCTTGACGATATTCGATGGATGCACGCAACCCCCGGACCCGACCAGCGACGGTGCACTGATCAGCTGCAATTGAGAATGCCTATCACTATCGATAACCCGAGGAGCCCGTCAAGCGGCGGAATCGCAGCGATAGGCCATGCAGCGCCCCTCGATGCGCAGATGCAGCATGTCCGGCACATCGTCGGGCATCCGCAGCGGCAGGTCGATGCGCACCCCGCCGCACTCGAGCGTCACCACGCTGTGGTCACCGCGGAAGGCGACGCCGCTGACCCGGGCCGGCGCGCCCTGCCCCGGCGGCGCGCAGACGATCTGATCGGGCCGCAGCAGCACCTCCACCGCCCCGCTCTCCGGCGCCCCCGCATGCAGTGCCACCGTGCCCAGCGGAGTCGATGCCCGTCCCGGCTCCGCCCGCCCCGGCAGCAGCACCGCCGCGCCGGTCAGCAGCGCCACTTCGCGGGTCACCGGGCGCCGGTATAACTCGGACGGCGCCGCGCTCTGGGCGATACGGCCGTCCTGCATCACCATGACGATGTCGGCGCTGATGAACGCCTCCTGCGGATCGTGCGTGACCAGGATCGCGGTCGAGCGGTTCTGCCGCAGCAGCGCGACGACGTCGCCGCACACGGACCGGCGCAGCGCCAGGTCCAGCCCGGCGAACGGTTCGTCCAACAGCACCAGCTCCGGCTGCGGCACGATCGCGCGGGCCAGCGCCGTCCGCTGCTGCTGCCCGCCGGAGAGCTGATGCGGATAGCGCCCCTCGAACCCCGACAGCCCGGTCAGCGCCAGCGCCGCCGCCACGCGCGGCCCCCGCCGCTCCGCCCGCTTGAGCCCGAACCCGACATTGCCGGCCACCGTCAGATGCGGGAACAGCGTGCCCTCCTGCGGCACGTAGCCGACATGCCGCCGCTCGGCCGGCACATACGTCCCGGGCCCCTGCAGGACCCGGCCGTTGAGCGTGATCCGCCCCTGCTCCGCCGCCTCGAACCCGGCGATCAGGCGCAACAGGGTCGTCTTGCCGCAGCCGGACGGGCCGAGCAACGCCACGATCGCCTGCGCCGGCACCTCCAGCCCCGCGCCGCGCAGCACCGGACGGTCGCCCCGCCGCTTCCAGACATCCTCGACGGCGAGCAGCGTCATGCCGGGTCGCCGGTCCGCAAGACCTTGATGGTGAAGAAATAGACCGGCAGCCCCGAGACCAGCACCAGCACGGCGGCGAACGGGGCGGCGGCGGCATAGGCGCGGTCGCTCGTATAGTTCCAGAACTCCGTCGCCAGCGTCGACGACCCGGCCGGCGCCAGCAGCAACGTCGCCGTCAACTCGCGCATCAACTGCAGCAAGGACAGCGCCAGCGCGGCGCCGAGGCCGGGGGCCAGGTTCGGCAGCGTGGCCAGCACGAACGCGGTGAACCGCCCCTTGCCGAGGCTGCGCGCGACGTCCTCCAACTCGCCCGGCACCAGCTCCGCCGACGCCCGGATCGCCGATTGCGCCAGCGGCAGGAACAGCACCGCATAGACCAGCGCGACCAGGAGCGTGGACTGATAGATCGCCGGCACCCAGCGGATCGACACCGACACCGCCGCCAGCGCGACCACGATCCCCGGCAGGCCGTGCACCAGATAAGGCAACCGATCCGCCACCCGCGCCAGCCATCCGCGGCCTTGGGTCGTGGCGATCACCAGCGGCAACGCCATCGCCGTGGTCAGGAACGCGCCCGGCAGCGAGTAGCGCAGCGACGCCCACATCGCCGGCAGCACCTGCCCGATCCCCTGCCCCGCCGAAGCCCCTTGCGCCACCCAAAATCCGAGCGTCACCAGCGGCACGCCGAAGCTGAGCGCCGTCAGCGCGGCCAGGCCGAGTTGCACCACCGGCTGCAACCGCCCCAGACGCACCGGGGTGATCGGCGCCGCGCTGCCGCGTGCGATCCGGGCCCGGCGGCGTCCACCGCGCAGCCGGGCCTCCCCGAACGCGACCGGCAGGCAGAGAAGGACGAGCACGCCCGACAGCAGCGCCGCGGCCTGGTTGTTGAACTGGCCGGTATACTGGTCGAAGATCGCCGTGGTGAACGTCTCGACGCGCAGGAACGACAGCGCGCCGAACTCGGCCAGCATGTGCGACGCGACCAGCAGCGCGCCGCCGCCGATCGCCGGCATGATCTGCGGCAGCACGACGCGGCCGAACGACCGCCACCGCCCGTGGCCCAGCGAGCGGGCCACGTCCTCGAGGTTGGGATCGAGGCTGCGCAGCGCCGCGCAGATCGGCAGGTAGGCCATGGGGATGCTGTAGAAGGTCAGGATCAGGATGGCGCCCTGCATCTCCTGGAACCAGGGCCCCAGCGAGGACCACGCGAAGCTGGAGACATAGGCCGGCATCGCCAGCGGCAACGCCGTCGCCAACCGCCACCAGCGCCGCCCGATGAGGTCGCACCGCTCCGTGCACCACGCCGCGGCGGTCGCGACGATGCAGGCGAGCACGGTGACCGAGACGGTGAGGAACAGCGTGTTGACGAGCAAGCCGAGCGTGTACGGCCGCAGCAGGTCCGCCGCCACGCCGGACGGCCCGGCCTGATAGGCGCGCGACGCGATGTAGAACAACGGCAGCAGCACCAGCCCGAGCGGAACCAGGCTGGCCATGGTCAGCCACGAGGGGAGCGCCAATCGTCTCCCTCTCCCTCCGGGAG
>CAZZVQ010000036.1:0-40506 GCA_964657565.1 uncultured Acetobacteraceae bacterium | reverse complement strand
ACGTCCATGGCGTCTCGACCCGCTCGGTCGATGACCTGGTCAAGGCCATGGGCGCATCGGGCGTCTCGAAGAGCCAGGTCAGCCGTCTCGTCGAGGAGATCGACGAGCGGGTGAATGCGTTCCTGTCTCGGCCGATCGAAGGCGAGTGGCCATACCTATGGATCGACGCGACTTACGTCAAAATGGAGTAGGCGCCGTTGGCCGCATCGCCCGCGAGCTGGAGCACGTTGGGGAGGGTGAGCCCGGCATTGCCGGCGACCCCGAAGGCAAGACCGAGCGTCTTTATCTGTTTGAGCATCAGCCCCATTGGCTGATCGTCGGTCCAGATGATCACAGAATCCGCGCCGGCGTTCTTCATCGCCAGGAGCTGCGGCGTGAAGTCCTTGGTGCTGTCCAGGTGAGTCTGCACGGCAACCGGGGGCTTGTTCTCCGCCTCCAACTCCGTCTTCACGGCCCGGAACCCGCCCTGGCCGAATGCCGTGTTGACGTAGGCGACCGCGATCTTGCTCCAGTTCTGCTCCCCCGTCAGATACTGGACCAGAAGCTTGGCTCCCACCGTGTCATTGAGGCGGACGCGGAACACGAACTTGTTGCCCCCTTGCGTCACCACCGGGCCGGTGGCCCCGCTCAGCCCGGATACCGCAGGGGCAACGCATGAGATTTTCGGCGTAGATTTGACGGGTATCCGCGCCGGCACTCTTGTACTTTGATGCCTGGTGATTGAAGACAATCCCTTCTGGAGGAAGGGATATCCCGTTGGCTTTGGAGCGATTGCTGGGTCTTTTAGATGATGTCAAAGATCCTCGTTGCAGCGGCAAGGTCGAGCACCGGCTGACGGATATCCTGGTCATCGCCGTGTGTGCGGTGATCGCGTGCGCGGAAAGCTGGGACGACATCGCGCTGTATGGCCGCAACAAGCTGCCTTGGCTGAGGACCTTTCTTGACCTGCCGAACGGCATTCCCTCACACGACACGTTTCGGCGTGTCTTCATGCTGATCGACCCTGCGACGTTCGAAGCGGCGTTTCTGTCCTGGGTTGGCACGCTCGCCCGTGACTTCGACCGGGAGGTGGTCGCGATCGATGGCAAAGACAGTCCGTCGCTCATTCGACCGTGGCCGCGAGCAAAACCCGCTGCACCTGGTAAGCGCGTGGGCGAGCGACCAAGGCTTGGTCCTGGGTCAATGCTGCGTGGACAGCAAGTCGAACGAGATCACCGCCATCCCAGCGCTGCTTGAGCAATTGGTGATCAAGAACAGCATCGTGACACTGGATGCGATGGGGTGCCAAACGGCAATCGCACAGAAGATCCTCGATCAAGGGGCAGATTACCTGCTTGCTTTGAAGGGAAACCACCGTCAGGCGCATCAGGCGGCGGCCGACTACTTCACGCGCACCTGCGTTGATCGCGATGCGCCGGACCGGGCTGTTCTCGACGAGTTCGACGATGGTCACGGTCCTCTTGTCCGTCGCCGGGTTTTCATCAGCACCGAGGGGCCGACTTGGAGGCTTTGCGTGGCTGGCCCAGCTTGCATGCCGTGTTGGCGGTCGAGACGATCCGCAGCGTCAACGGTACTGCCAAGACGGTGGCGGAATGGCGTTATTACCTGACCAGTGGGCATGATGCACCCGAGGTCCTGGCCGGAGCGATCCGTAAGCACTGGACGATAGAGAACAACTTGCACTGGGTGCTCGACGTGACGTTCAGAGAAGACGAAAGCCGGGTCCGCGATCGTATTGCCGCTCGCAATCTGGCAGTCCTGCGCAAGATCGCGCTCAATCTGATCAGCCGCGATCAAGCATCCAAAACCAGTAAGCGGGGAAGACGAAAGCAAGCCGCCTGGAACGACAAATATATGCTCCAGTTGCTCCGCATATAGCACACCATCAGAGAGAAAATCTCATGCGTTTCCCCTTGAAAAGCGGAGAGGTTCACCACCTTGCTGCATCACATCGACGCATCGCTGCTTGAGCAAGCCTATTACTGGCTGAAGCGGGACGCGGCGTCGGGTGTGGACGGGATGACGTGGGATGCCTACGGAGATGGTCTGCAGGATCGCCTTCGCGACCTGGAAGCCCGCATTCATCGGGGATCCTACAGGGCACAACCGTCGCGGCGTGTCTACATCCCAAAGCCGGATGGGCGGCAACGCCCCCTCGGCATCGCCGCCGTGGAGGACAAGGTTGTCCAACGCGCTGTGGTGGAGGTTCTCAACGCGATCTACGAGACGGACTTCGTCGGCTTCTCCTAAGGGTTTCGACCCGGACGGGGGCAGCATGACGCCCTGGACGCGCGTGTGGTTGGCATTGAGCACCGGGCGGTGAACTGGATACTGGACGCTGACATCAGAGGGTTCTTCGACAACATCAGCCACGAATGGATGATGCGGTTCGTCGAGCACCGGATCGGCGACCAGCACGTGCTGCGCCTGATCCGTAAGTGGCTGAAAGCGGGTGTGGTGGAAGATGGTGTGAGACGGCCGGCGACGAAAGGCACCCCTCAAGGGGCGGTCATATCGCCGTTGCTGGCGAACATCTATCTCCACTACGTTTACGATTTATGGGTCGAGCAATGGCGCAAACGCCATGCGCGCGGCTCCATGATCGTGGTGCGCTACGCCGACGACACGGTCGTCGGCTTTGAGCACCGGGCCGATGCCGAACGGTTCTTGGAGGCGGTACGAACCCGGATGGCGGAGTTTGCCTTGGAGCTTCACCCCGATAAGACACGCCTGATTGAATTCGGCCGGCGTGCCGCGTCCAATCGGGCGACACGGGGAGAGGGTAAGCCGGAGACTTTCGACTTCCTGGGCTTTACCCATATCTGCTCACGATCGCGAAAAGGGGGCTTTGTCTTGGCCCGCCACACGCGACGTGATCGGAAAATGGCGAAGCTCCTGGAGATCAGGGAAGAACTCCGGCGACGCTGGCACCAGGACAAGGCCGAGCAAGGCGAGTGGCTAGGGGCGGTGGTGAGGCTTCTTTGCCTATCACGCGGTGCCCACGAACACGCGCACCCTCTCGAGTTTCCGCTACCACGTCCTCGATCTTTGGCGACGCGCCCTGCGCCGGCGCAGCCAACGGGACCGCACGACGTGGAGCAGCATGGCGCGGCTGGCGGATCGCTGGCTGCCCATGCCCCGGATATCCCACCCGTGGCCATCTCAGCGCTTCCGCGTCAAACACCCAAGGTGGGAGCCGTATGCGGGAAAGCCGCACGTACGGTTCTGTGCGGGCGGCGCTCAGTAATGGGCGTCTCTACCGCGATCCAGAAGGCACTTTCGTTACTTCCGGCCGAGTTGCAGGCCATGACTGCAATCATGGTGTGAATCGCTGCGTCTGCGGCAAGCGAGCCTTCGATGTCCATCGCTTTGACGTGCGCCCGGAACGCTTCGCCGGCCTCGCGCAGTTTCGCCCGGCCGCGCGCGGTGCCGCGCGTCGCCGCCAGGCGGGCGGCCGGACATTCAAGAATCAAGCGCATTTCCACCAGCTCGGACATGTCGCTTGCGAGAATAGGGGCGACGAAGGCGGTCTGCCGTGGCCGCGCGACGACCAATTTCTCGGCTGCAAGCCGCTGGATGGCTTCGCGGATCGGGGTGCGGCCGAAACCCACCGTGTCCATCAGTTCGAGCTCGTGCAGCAACTGCCCAGGCGCCAGCTCATGCTTGACGATGCGCTGCTTCAATTGTTCGTAGGCACTGCGGCCTTTTACCTGCGCGATCGATGGATGTGCTGCTCAAGTCTGGCCCTCGGGCAATCTGCATACCCTGTATATATCATCCTGTGGTGACGGTATGTCCCGCGTGGTCAGATTGTGCCGTTGGCTTCCGCCACCATCGCCGACCAGGTTCAGCGCCAGCACCGTCAGCATGATGGCGAATATCCCGACTACGCAGCCAGCGCCGCAAACCTGCGCCGGGTTCAGGTCGCGCGACGCCGCCACGCGCTCATCTGCTGTCCGGAGGTCGTTACGCACACCACGGTCGGCCGCTCGTGCTCGGCGAATGCCTCGGCCAGCGCCTCGGCAACGTCACTCTCATCACGGATGGGAATGGCTACGGCGCCGAACGATTTGGCCCAGGCAACAAAATCGGGATTACGCAGGCCCGTTGCCTTGTCCAACGGTCGGCCAGGATAGCGGGTCTGATGATGCAGGGCGATGGTGCCATATCCGCAATTATCTGACAGAACGATGATTGGGGTGGCGCCATACTGGACCGCCGTCGCCAGTTCATTGCCATTCATGAGCATTCCGCCATCGCCGACGAAGCCCACGACCTGGCGCCGGGGATGCCGCATGGAGGCCGCAACGGCCATGGGCACGCCTGAGCCCATGGCACCGACTACGGAGGACAGAAACTCCTGACCGGGCCTGAAATGCATGTATCGCTGAAGAAACGACGCGAAGTTTCCCGCGTCCGAGGTCACGATGGCATCCGGCGCCAGATGCCGGTTGACCCCGCATACGACGGCGGCAAAGTTCACCCCGTCACTCGCTGGCTCCCACACCGGCAGCACGATCTTCTGCCCGATGTCGTTCAGCGTCTTGATCCATGCCCGGCGCTCGGCCGTGACGGTTGGCGCCGGCAGGGCGAGCAAGGCCCGGATCATCTCCGCCGGGTCGCAGGCAATGGGAAGGTCGGCCCGCCAAACCCGGCCAAGCTCCTCCGGATCCGGCCAGACGTGGACCAGCGGCAGTTGCGGCTCCGGCGCGCTGGGGAAGCTGTAGGATTGCGATACGGTGTCGGTCAGCCGCTCGCCCAACGCTACCAGCAGGTCAGACCGCTTCATCTCCGCCGTCAGCTCCGCAGGCGGGCGGATTCCCATGTACCCAGCGTAGTTCGGATGATCCGTTGCAAACAGCTGCGGCCGTCGTTGCGTCGGCGCCACCGGCAGACCCCAACGCTCCGCAAGCCGGGCCAACTCGTCGAGCGTCGTCCGGTCACTGGACAGCGCGCCGCCGACCCAGACCAGCGGTCGCGCCGCCTGCACGAGCCGCTCGGCAAGCGCTCTTACCTCAGCACCGCCCGGGGCCATCAAGGGGGCCGGACGGGGGCGGTTGATCGGGCGCTCGGTCGTGAGGTCGAAGATGTCTTCCGGTAGGATGATGGCAACCGGTCCGGGCGTGCCGCTCTGCGCCAGACGAAAGGCCCGGGCTACCGCCTCGGACGCCTGATCCGGGAGATTGACCTCGATGACGGCTTTCGTCACGTCCGCCAGAAGCCGGGCATAGTTCTGCTCCTGCAACGCCATGCGGCCGACATCGCTGCGTTCGACATGCCCCACCAAGACGACGAGAGGTCGCGTGTCATGGAGGGCACTGTGAAGCGCGATCATGCCGTTCGCCATGCCCGGCCCGCGTGAGACGACGTAGACGCCGGGTCGCTCGCAAAGCTGCCCGTCCGCCATTGCCATGAACCCGGCCGAACCTTCGTGGCGGCAAACGACGAGCTCGATGCCGTCGAGGTCGCTCAGCGCGTCGGTGAAGCCAAGATAACTCTCGCCAGGCACGCAGAAAACGCGATCGACGCCATGGGCGAGCAGACTTCTACCTAGGATGCTTCCCACACGTTGGCCTGATTGCGGTTGACTATGCGTCGACACCGGTCTGCTCCTTTCCATCTGGGTAGGTCTCGGTTCCGGCGTTGCGGTCGACCAGCTCGATGCGGACATTGTCGGGTGCCTGGACGAACGCGGTGCGCAGACCCGGCCTGGCCAGCCGGGGCTCCGCTGCAAAGACAACGCCTCGCGCACGCAGTTCCTCGGCCAGCTTCATCAATCCCTCGACGGCAAGGCAAAAATGCTCGAGACCTCGCACCGGCGGGTCGGGAAGGCATGCCGCGTCCTCGGGGGCCTGCTCGATGAACAGCAAGGTGCCCGCGAGCCGGACGGTGCGTCGCTCGACGCCTTTGACCGTTGCCGGGGTTAGTGCCTCGGCCTCGAACATATGCACGTAGAAGGCCTCGGCAGCGCCTGGATCGGCGCTGCGGAGATGGATGTGGTCCAGGCGGTAAGTCACGCCGCTCAACTCAACGATCCCACGGATTGCTCGAGCACGGCCCAGGGCTTTTCCCCCAACCGCTTTCGCCACTCGGCGTAGAAGCCGGCGCTCTTGAGCACGGCCCGGAAGCTGTCCGGCGTCGTCGTATTGAACACCATGCCGCCAGCTTCCAGACTCTGGCGAAGCTGGTCATCGCTTCGCATCGTGTCCGCCCTGTCCAGCAGCGCGGCATCATCCAGGTTCGTGGCGACGATCGTCTTGAGATCGTCCGGCAGGCTGCGCCATGCATCGGCGTTGGCGCAGAACCAGTGGCCATCCCAGACGTGATTGGTGAGGGAGCAATACTTTTGTACCTCATTGAATTTCAGCTGTGCCATCAACGTCAGCGGGTTCTCCTGGGCGTCGGCGATATGGGTCTGCAATGCGGAGTAGGTCTCCGGAATTTGCAGAGGCAACGGTGCAGCCTTGAGCGTGCGGAACAGGGAGACGATGGTCGGCGCCACCGGGACCCGGATCTTCAGCCCCATCAAATCGGCCGCCGTCTGGATCGGCTTGAGGCTACACGTGACTTGGCGGAAACCAAGGTTCCAGATGCGCTTCATCGGCACCAATCCTAGCTTGGCCTCGATCTCGCCACGCACATACGCGCCGAGCGCTCCGTCCATCGCAGGCCAGACCTGCTCATAACCGTTGAAGATGAAGCCCAGCGCGTTCATCGCTGCAACCGGAAGCAGCGAGCCGAGGATTTGGCTCGTCGGCTGGCAGAACTCGACTGCCCCGCTGCGAGCCTGCGACAGAAGGTCGTTGTCGCCGCCCAGTTGCATGTGCGGAAAGATCTGCAGATCCATGCGGCCCTTGGACTCCAGGCCTATTTTGGTTGCCGCGTCGACCAGGCGAAGGTGGAGCGGGTTGTCCACCGGCGCGGTATGGCCGAATTTCCACGAAAACTCGGCCGCCCGGGCCCGGCCGGTAAAGGTGGGGGCGCCGAGCAGTCCAAATCCGGCAGCCATGGCATGTCGTCGAGTCAGCCTCATCGTCGTTCCTCCGCTTGGTTTCTATTTGAGCAGCGCCGTCGAGAACCACGGGACTGCGGCGACGATCGTCAGGCCGAACAGCACCGCGAGTAGGTAACGCCAGATGTGACGAATGCCCTCGCTAGGATCGACCCGGGCGATGCCGCAGGCGGTGTAGTATCCCACCCCGAATGGCGGAGAGAACAGACCGACGCCCATGCTCAGGACGGTGACCATTGCGTAGTGTACATCGTTGATGCCCAGTTGCCGGGCCAGGGGGAACAGGATCGGCCCCAGCAGGACGACGGCGGGAATACCCTCCAGCACGCTGCCAAGCACGATGAAGATGACGATCGAGATCACCATGAACGAAGCCGCGCCGCCGGGCAGGGTGCTGATCCAGGCGGAGATGGTTCGCGCGATGCCCGACTGGGTGATGGCCCAGGACATGCTGGTCGCCGTGCCGACGATCAGCAGGATGGCCCCGGTGAGCACGGCCGTGCGCTCCAGCATCGGCAACAGGCGGCGAACATCGAAGCGGCGATGGACCAACAAGCCAACCAGGGTGGCGTAGATCACACCGATCGTGGACACCTCGGTAGCGGTGGCGACACCCTCCACGACGGCCGAGCGGATCAGAAAAGGCAGGCAGAGGGCGGGGACGGCCTTGACGAAGCTCGACAGGATCTGGCCCACCGATGCCCTGGCTGCCGTGGTGCCGCGCTCCGCCCGGAACCAGACGACGACGCATAGAACCAGGCCGACGACGAGCCCGGGAAGCAACCCGCCATTGAACAATGCCGCGATCGAGACGCCCGTCACCGATCCGATCGTGATCAGGATCAGGCTTGGTGGAATGGTTTCGGTCTGGGCGCCGGTTGCCGCCAGGAGCGCCACGAGTTCACCGCGTTGAGCACCGCGCCGCTCCATCTCCGGCAACAGCACGGGGGCGACAGCCGCCATGTCGGCCGCTTTGGCGCCGGAGATCCCGGAGACGACATACATCGCGGCAATCAGCACGAACGACAGACCGCCCCGCAGATGACCGAACATCGACGCAAGAAAGCCGATCATCGCCGCAGCCATGCCGGTCATCTCGATGAGCAGGCCTAGAAAAACGAACATCGGGATCGAGAGCAGGATTTCGTGCGACATGCCCGTATCCATGCGCGCGACAAGGATCGTCAGAGGCACGCGCGTCGTCAGACCGACATAACCAAGGGCCGCGAGGCCGAAGCAGAATGCGACCGGCACCCCGGCCAGCAGCGTGAGCGCGGTGACGCCGACAAAGAAAATGACCAGGTTGTATTGGCCAAGACCCGGTAGCGCCGGTTGGATCGCCAGCGCTGCCGCGAAGATTGCCGCGACGACCAGTGCCGCCGCCGCCGTGCATTTGATCGGGAGCCGCGTCAACCGCATCGACAAAGCGATCGCCATCAGCACGAAACCCGCCGGGAACATCTCGAGATGCCACAGGCGGGAGATGTCGAGCGACATGATCGTGGCGATGGACTCGGTGCTGGCGAAGCTGATCGCGGGTCGCAGCATGATCAGCAGGAAGGCGACGGTCGCCATGATCCCGGCCGCCTCGAGGAACTGTGCGGCTCGCAGTGGAAGCCGCTCGGCCACCCCGGCCATCGCCATGTGATCCCCGTCGATTGTGGCGAGCACGGCGCCCGACATGGCCAGCCATCCGAACAGCAGGGATGCCAGCTCGTCGGACCAGATCAGCGGATCTTGGAAGACATAGCGCATCGTCACGCCCGCCAGCAGGACGAGCAGGTCGCCGATCACCAGCGCGGCGGCTAGCCAGCGCAGAGCTAGGCAGCACCCCCGCCAAAGTCGAACCGGCATGAGGGCGCTCAGTCCTGCTCCAGTTGGAGGGTCGGTTTGGCCGATGACGTCCACTGTCCTCTCCCCAGTTCACCGCCCCGTTGGAGGGGCTGGCATTATTAGATCAGCGTCTCGACCCTTTGCCGTTCCCAGCTTCCTGTCAAAGTCTCCGCTTCAGGGAGCGGCCTCGGTCCACGCGCAAGCATCCACCGCGATGACTCCGGCGCCGTCCGCACGAACGATCAGCGGATTTACCTCGCATTCCACAATGCGGAGATCGGGCCGCCGGGCCAGGTTCGACAGCGCAGCGACGGCAGCAGCCAGGGCATCCAGGTCGCCGCGTGGCTTGCCCCGCAACCCGGACAATGCCGCAAGCGCCCGCACTTCGCCCACCATCTCCTGCGCCACCGCAGCCGTGACCGGGGCCGGACGAACGCTGCGATCCTTGAACAGTTCTGCCATCGTGCCACCGGCCGCGACCATCACCAGCGGTCCGATCTCAGCATCGACCCAGTACCCGAGCAGGGCTTCCCCCAGGCCGGAGATCATCTTCTGCGCCAGGAGGCGCACCGTCCCAAGGTCCGGGCGGACGGCACCGACAGTGGCACGGATCGCGCTGGCGGTGCGGACCAACTCCTGCTCGTCACGCACATTCAGCACCACGCCTCCGACATCGGTCTTGTGTGCCACCTGGTCCGACAGCAGCTTCACCGCCATGGGAAAGGCAATCCCGTCAGGAGCGACAGCGCCGTATTCGGCACAGGTAGCATGCTCGATCCCGACCTCGGCCAGAATGCGATAAGCGGCCAACTCATCGACCAACTGCCGTCCGGCGAGCCTAGGTTGATCGTAAACGACCGCGGCCATCGACGGCATGCGCTGGAACATCGCAGCCCGGATCGCATCCGCGCAGCTCTCCGGCAAGCGGAACGCTGGGACCTGCGCCCGGGCCAGACTCGCCAGGGCGTCAGGCGCCTCCGGTACCAGGAACGCTGCCAGCCGCGCGTCCACCCCGGCGCAGTCGATCACCGGACGGACCGCCAGCTCCGGTTGAAAGCGAGCCGACGAGCCAACGACGGCCACGATCAAGTCATAACCGGGGTCGGCCAACATGGCGTCCAGAGCGGCCTTCATCATGGCGTATTGCGTGCCCGCCAGGGTCAAGTCGACGATGCGGCTTCCAAGCGGATGCTCGATGCCGGCCTTCGCCAAGCGCGAGCTGGTCGCCCCGCTAGGCCCGACAACCTCAACGCCGCGAATGCCGAGCTGGTCGACCACCATCGCGGCACCGCCGCCCGTCGTGGTCACGACGCCGACCACGCTGCGGCCGCCCCGTGCTCTGGCTGCCGGAATGCGCCGCAGTAACGCGGGCGCTTCCAACAAGGCCTCTAAAGTCTCCACCCGCGCGATCCCGCAATCTTGCAGGAAGGCGTCCGCGATATCGTCCGCGCTGGCGATGGCGCCGGTGTGCGATTGCGCCAGCTCCGCGCCGGCCTTGGACCGGCCCAGCTTGTAGGCGAGCACCGGCTTACCACGTGCCGCCGCCCCGGCCGCGAACCGGCGCAGCGCGGCGCCGCCGCGGATGCTCTCGAGAAACAACACGAACGCATGGACGCCCGGGTCGTCGAGCGCGGCCTCACAGATCTCGCCCAGACAGAGATCCGCCTCTGCGCCGACCGATACCAGGGTAGCAAACCCAATCTCGCGCGTCTTTCCCCGGGACGCGAGCGCGCCGATTATGCTGCCGCTCTGCGATGCCACGAACAGGCCTCCCCGCGGCAGGCCCTGCTCCGCGAACGCCGCGTTGGCCGTCAGCACGGTATTGCGGTGCAGGTTGACCAGGCCGAGGCTATTGGGACCGAGCAAGCGGGTGCCGCTTCCCTGCACCGTTGCAAGCAGTTTGGACTGTCGCTCCGCCCCCTCTGGCCCGGCCTCGGCGAAGCCGCCAGCCAGGACCGTAACGGCGGGTACGCGGAGCCGGACGCAAGCCGCCACAGCGTCGATCGCCCCGTCGGTCGGAAGCAGGATGAACGCATGGTCCGGACGGTGCGGCAGGTCGTCGAGGCTCCGCCAGGCCGGGTGACCGAGAACCGTCGCGCGGCGGGCAACGGGATACAGCTCCCCGTCGAAGCCGCCTTCGCGAAGAAAGCGCAGCGGCCGGGATGCGGTCTTGGCCGGGTCATCGGACGCTCCGACAATCGCGATGCGTCGCGGCGCCAGCAGAGCGCTCGACCACCCATCGCTCATTCCGCAGCCCGCGTCGCCTTGGGGGGACGCTGGCTGAAACGGCGTCCGAATACCTCCTCGGCCAGGCGGTTCTTCATCATCTCGATCGACCCGCCGGCGATCATCCACCCGCGGCAGCGGCGCATGCAGTACTCGACCAGAGCTTCCTCGCTGAACCCGGTCCCGCCCATGATCTGGACCGCTTCGTTGGCCGCCTTGAAGCCTGCTTGGTTACAGGCGAGCTTGGCCAATGTCGTTTCGTAAGCCGACGGCAGCCCCGCATCGGCGTTGATGGCTGCCCGATACAACAGGAGTTGCGCAGCCTCCAGGTCAAGCGCCACATCGGCGAATTTCCACTGCAGTCCCTGGAATTCGCAGAGCAGGCGGCCGAACTGCTTGCGCGACGAGGCATGTTCCTTGGCGCGGTCGAAGGCGTATCGCCCGACCGCCAGGCTACGGGCGGTATTGCCGACACGCTCGGCATTGAAGGCCGCGAGCTGCTTCTTGAAGCCGCCCGGACCCAGCAGCAGATTACGCGCCGGAACACGGCAATCCTCGAAGTAAAGTGCGCTCCATTCCTCGCCGTTGAGAAAGCGTGAGGGCTGACCCACGCTGAATCCTGGCGTCCCGCGCTCGATCAGGACCGAGCCAATGCCGTCGATGCCGGGCCCAAATCGCACGTATACCAAGTAGAGCGAAGCCTCGGCACTATGGGTACCAAAAATCTTGCTGCCGTTGACGATGTAATGACCATCGCCGTCCAGTTTTGCACTAGTCTGCAGGTCCGTAGCGGCCGAGCCGGCATCGGGTTCCGTCATGCCGAGCGATATGGAATTGCGCCCGGCCAACAGGTCGGGGAGCCACTGCTCCTTCTGGCCGGGCGTGGCATACTCGGAAAAGGTGCGGATCGGGCCGAAATTCCCGGCCTGTATGACGTCGGCCGAACGCGGGCACGACGCGGCGACCTGCTCGATCGCGAGCACGGCATCCATCAGCGTACCACCCTGGCCGCCATCGGCCGCGGGAATCGTGATGCCGAGCAAACCTTGCTCGGCAGCCAGGCGAGCGACGTCGAACGGAAAGTGCGGGTCATGCGCACGGGTGAGCGCTCCGGGCGCGAGGCGCGCTGCCCACCGCCGAACCGAGTCCGCAAATGCCGCTTGGTCAGGGTCCAGGTTGAAATCCACTCGTATCCCCCTCGTTGCGTCCATCGATATCGACCGAGGTCATGCCGGGCCAGTTCTCTGATTGCAGAACGCCATGAGATTTTATCATGGAGCGCGCGCTCTCCCTCGTCCGCAGGAGCGACCGGCCCGCATTGAGCGAAGCTCGTCTGGACGGTCACAGCGCAGGACGCCTATCATGACCCCTGCGTCGTAGTTTTTGATCATGGCCCGCCCACCCTCGCTAAACGCCCTGCGTGTGTTCGTCGCTGTCAGTCGGCACGGTGGCTTCACACGCGCTGCGTTGGCCCTCGGCGTCACCCAATCGGCCGTGAGCCGCCAAGTGGCCGTCCTGGAGCAATCGCTCGGAACGCAGCTGTTCGTCAGGGAAAGCTCCGGTGCGACTTTGACGGCCGTTGGGATGGCCTTGTTCGGCGAGACCGGGCCCGCGTTGGACAGGATCGCCGCGGCAACGGAAGCGGTCCGTAAACCGGAACGGGATCGGGGATTGAGGCTGCGGGTGTATGCAACCTTCGCCGTGAAATGGTTGCTGCCGCGTCTCCCCAAGTTCGAGAAGCAGTATCCGAATATCTCACTCGAATTGAGCACGGTCGTCGCGCCCGTCGATTTCAAGCGCGATCCTGTCGATCTAGCGATTCAGTTCGGGCAGGGAACATGGCCTGGCATGGAGACCCGTCTTCTGATGCCTGATGTCACGCAGCCTGTCTGCAGCCCCAGACTGCTCCAAAATGGTCGCATACCACAGCTCGCCGGCATGCTTTCACGACATCGGATGCTGCACTCCCGCTACCGGCGACACGACTGGCGCGACTGGCTGAACGAAGTGGGGCGGCCCGACCTCCTGCAGCCCGGCCTGGAGTTCCCCAGTTCGGTCCTGACGCTGCAAGCCGCGGTGGAAGGGCTGGGCATTGCGATCGGCCAGACCGCTTTGCTTGCCGCCGACTTCGAAGACCGTCGGCTCGTACCCTTGTTCGGCACGGCGCTCCACCGTGAGATGGGTCATTTCCTTGTCTGGCCAGCCAAGCAACCCTTAGGCCGCAAGGGGCGGGCCCTCGTGGCCTGGATCATCGAGGAAGCCACGGCGAGGCCCCAACCCTGCTCAGCGTGAAGGAGTGCTGCCCGGTCCGCCTTCAGAGATGGGATGCACTTCGAGCCCGGCACCGGGCCTCAACGTGAGTGGGCCGTCGCGCTTCCTGCTCGGCGAAGCGTGGAGCAGGCTGAAGGTCATCGGCGGCATCGAATACGGTCTGGAGGGACGTCGAGGGCCTACGGCCTCGAGCGGCGTTAGCGACAACCCGAAGCCGCTGGAAGGAACGCTCGCTCCGGGGTCAAGTGGCCGATCGGCGTGTAGAAGTCGAATGGCGCTTTGCTCTGCGCTGGCGTCTTGACGCGGTAGGTCGTCATCGGCGGCCATCGCCGCGCAGCGTGACGGACTCGCCGAACCAATCCACCGGCATGGCCCGCATCGCCTGGTTGACGGCGACGGCGTCGCGGGTCCCGGCTTTGGCCATCGCACGGAGGAAGTGCAGCGTGGCCGCGTAGATGGCGGCCTGGTTCTTGTCCGGAACGATGCGGCGTTCGGCCAGGAAGCGCTTGGCAAAGGCGCGGCTGCCGTCGTTGGTGTCCCAGTAGAAATTGGAGCCGAAGCTCAGGCCCTGCGCGACCGACAAGCCGAGGGCAGCGATGTCGGGAATATAGACCAGGACGCCGGCCATGGTCTGCGCGCCGGAGGTGGTCAAGCCGAACTCGGAGGCCTGCTTGATCAGGTTGACCTGGTCGCCACCCACGGCCGCCAGGCCGATGATCTGGGCGCCGGAGGTTTGGGCCTGAAGAATCTGCGACGAGAAATTGGTGTTGCCGATCGGGAATTTGGCGCTGCCGACCACCTTGCCGCCGGCCGCCTCGATCGTCTCGGTCGCCGCCGCCTGCAGCGCCAGGCCGAAGCTGAAATCTACGGTGATGAAGAACCACGACTTGCCGCCGAGCCCGGTCAGCACATGGCCGCTGGCAGCGGCCATGGCGTGGGTGTCGTCGGCCCAATGGGAGCTGACCGGCGAGCAGAGCTTGCTGGTGAACTCGGTGACGGCGGCCGCAGTGATCATCACAGTCTTGTTCTTCTCGCGAGCGATCTGTTGCACGGCGAGCGCGACCGGGGTCACCGGCAGGTCGACGATCGCGTCCACCCCCTCGTCATACCATTGCCGCGCGATGGCGCCGGCGACGTCGGGCTTGTTCTGGGTGTCGCTGGTAATAATCTCGATCGGCATGCCAATCGACCTGCTGCACAACTTCCACCTCGAATGCGGCGCCCGCATCCACAAGCTGCGCGTCTATGAGACCATGACCGAGCCGACCGGACGCGAAGTCTGCGCCTACCTTCTCGTCCGTGGCTCGCTGCACGCCCACGCCTACGCGCTCGCCCTCAAGAAGCTCACCGGCGTCGCCATCGAGAAGATGCTCCCAACCCCGAACATCGACCTCGACCGCATCCCGGAGTGCGACAAGTACCTGGCCGAAGGCAAGCATCGCCGCCTCTACCGGTTCAGCCCCGACGACTACGAAGAGGCCGCCGGCATCTGGTCCAACGACGAAGTCGCTCTGCCCGGTGATCCGCCGGGCAACCTCGAAGTCGTCGACGGTCTTCCCGAGGGCGGCAAGATGCCCGAGCTCGCCGGCAACTACGGCGCCTTCACCCCCGACTACGCGCCGGAAGAGATGTTCGAGATCGCCAGCAAACTATATAAAAAATCTCGCTAGCGAACTGGCGTGCCGGCCCCTACTTGGTGCCGGCATGCCCCTGCTGCGGGCGAATTCAAGTAAGATCTTGCTGACCCGAGCTGGTTTGATATTGTGTCTCTCAACCGCAGCATCTGCCGACCCCCGAGCTGGTCTTACCCGAGTTGCGCCGCGTGCAGCCTGACCGTCATCGAGGGCGACCACGGCCGCGCCGCTTCGCGCGCCGAACTGCCCTGCTCCATCGCCTACATCAGACGGCGACGTAGATCCTGCGACAACGGTGCGGTCATTCCATACCTCGCGGCTCAATCAGCAGCGTCGAGTTAGAACCAGCAAATCCGCGCAACCTCAAAATGCCCTAGGCGTAGGCTGCGGCACCTATCGGGAGCAGATTTGGTTGCCCGAGCAGGAATCCTTGAAAATTGTTGCAGCCCATTTGCCGCAAGATATTTAGCTGTGACGCCGTTTCCACCCCTTCAGCAGTAATGCTTAAGTCTAAGCTGTGTCCCATCGCAATGATTGCCTGCACAATCGGCTTCGCTCCAGGGTCGGCATCTAGCTTCTGAGTGAAGGAACGATCGATCTTGAGTATATCAAATGGGAACTGGCTTAGATAGCTGAGGCTCGAGTATCCCGTGCCAAAGTCATCCAGCGCCAATCGTACTCCTTGCGCCTTCAATTTTTCTAACGATGATTGCGCGGCAGTCACATCACGCATAAGCACACCTTCCGTCACTTCCAACGTTAGTCTGCTCGGATCTAGCCCCGATTGAGTCAGCACTTCCGCAACAAAATCAGGTAGGCTGCCGTCCAGCACCTGCACTGGTGACAGATTGACCGCGATCCCGTGCCGCCTATCCCACAGTGCTGCCGCTTTACACGCATGAGTCAGTACCCAACGTCCAAGCGGCAGGATGATCCGGCTTTCCTCGGCGATCGGGATGAAAGTCGATGGCGGGATCCACCCATGCTTAGGATGGTTCCACCGGAGCAGCGCCTCATAGGAAGTTACCGCCGTCGCATTTTGGTCATATATGGGTTGATAGTATAGACATAGCCTTTGAGCTGCCACGGCCTGTGCGAGATCTTGCTCCAATTCGGATCTAGCTCGCACCGCCGCTTCCATGGACGCTTCGAACAGCTGAAACCCGCCACGTCCAAGCTTTTTAGCAGAGTAGAGTGCGATATCGGCATTTCGAAGCAGGTCCGCTGCACTCTGCACCCCCCCAGAAAACACCGCGATCCCGATGCTTACACCCATCATTGTTTCGCGGCCATCGAGCAAGAACGGTGCATCAAAAGCGGATGCGATCCGTTTAGCCATTTCTCCTGCTTTTCCAATCTCTGACAGCTTGGTTTGCACTGCTACAAACTCATCGCCGCCCATCCTTCCGACCGCTCCGTGATGACCAAGAGCATGGGCCAGTCTTTGCCCCGTCTGTCGCAGCAGCTCGTCCCCGGCGGCGTGTCCCAATGTATCGTTGACCAGCTTGAACCGGTCTAAATCCATGCAGAGGACCGCCATTGCGGTCCCATGCTGACGTGCTCGCTCTAACTCCTCGAGCACTGTCGTCTCGATTGTCCTCCGATTGGCTAAACCTGTCAGCGCATCGTACTGCGCGAGCTGCATGATGCGCGTTTCAGCTTGTCGGCGATCCGTTATGTCAGTGTATGTGCGCACAAACCCTCCACTCTTGACCAGATGCGTGCGCACCTCCAGCAAGCCGCCTGCCGCAGCCATCTCTTCATGGACACCCGCCTGCACAGGGTACTCGCCCCATAGTCTGTCCCACAGGTCTACGCTCGGCATCGTGTCCGGATCCGGCAACATCAATAGGTCCGTGAACCGTCGATTGCAGATTGAAAACCGGCCATCTGCATCCAGCATCACTATTCCTTGATCGACATTCTCAATGGCATTACGCAACGATGCCTGTGACGTAATTACACGAAGGCGGTTCCGCGCTAGTAGGCCCCCCGTCGCCAAGATCAGCAATGTGAGCAGTGCGCCAGCCGCCATTACCGCTTTGCGAGTGTTCTGGAATGGTTCAAAAATCGGCCCTGGATCGAGCCGAACGATGATCGTCAGCGCGTAACTTCTTAACCGTCGAAAGCCAATGATATCTTCCTTTGATGCAGTTTGCAGTGAACCTCCGTTATGCTTAGAAATTATGAAGCTGCCATGGTTCGAACCCTCAACTGTTCGGCCAAGAAGCGTCGCCCCGATATCGGCGCCGATAAGATTTTGATCTGGAGCAGCTGCTCGTATTACTCCATCATCGCCCACCAGGAGCAAACCGCCACTTACATCCAGCATGTCCTGAAACTGGGTCAGCCAGTATGGATCGAGAGATCCGACAAGCACGCCAGCCATACTTCCGTCCGGGTTCGACACCTTTCGAGTTAACTGTACCGACCAACGTTTCGAAACTCGTCCAATCAACGGCGTGCTAATGAATAGAAAGTCCTCAGCTCTCTCCGCTTGGACCCTGAAATGCTGGCGATCTGACAGATCCACTGCACCAAGTGTCGGACCCAAACTAGTTTGCCGCAACATTCCCTTCGCATCAATGAAGGCGAGCTGCATCATAACGCTGTCAGTGAAGCCGCTTCCCTCTGCGATAAACCGTAAGCTGAAGCCTTTGGGATCCCGTTCATACAGCTTTCTTGCAAAGAGCAATCTTTGGTCCATCGCTTCAATAGTCCGCGACATACCTTGCTCAGCGGCTCCGGCAATGCTGCTCGCCGTTCGTAGCGCCTCAAGCTGCAAATTGCGGTGCCCCAACGCCAGCCACGTTGACATACCGCCCCAGAGCAAACAGAGAATTAGACAAATGAGTGTCAGTTCCGGCCAGATCGTCCGAACTGCAGCTATGTCATATCGCCCCCAAGACGATGCTGCATAATTCTCGGGTCTGGACCATGGGCTGAACCAGTAGGAACGGTCCGGATGCCACAGTTTGCTTGCAAAGAATCCCTCGTGTTTAGACATCGGCTCCGAGTGCGTTGCAAAGCTGTTTAATTCTGCAGTCACCTTGCGACGCCTCTTGGATTACCGGTGTTTGCTTAACATCCTGTTAAATTCGGCCCCGATCGCATGCAGGAGCGGCGCAAAGCGCTTTTCGGCGAACTTGACCGGACCGGCGAGGACCACCTTCCGCTGACCGATCCGAATGCCCGCGTCATGGTCGTGCGAAGCGCCCAGTGTCCTACCACGTGCCCCAGTCGACCCGCGGCCTGCCGCTCGAGAGGGCTTCTTGATCAAGGAGGAGCTCCGCAGGGAAATGATATGCTTACCTCTCGTGTGCCGCCATTGTCAGAAATTACCGCCTTGACCGTGAGGCGCGAATAGTCGCGGTGGTATATTGGTTTAGCCATGCTTGGCATACCGACCGCGAAATGCTCGACTGCCTCATCATCGAGGATTGCCCATGCTGACGCGCCGCCTTACTCTCGCCGCCAGCGGCATGCTGCTGGCCCGTGCCGCCCAGGCCGACCCGGCGGTGCAATGGACCATCGCGACCGAATACCCCGCCAACGCCGTGCCCGGGGAGGGCATCGCCTTTTTCGCTGCCGCGGCGTCCAACGAAAGCCTGACCGTTCAGCCGCGCTTCGACGCTCCGGGAGGTCTTCGGTCGGGCACCATGCCGCAAGCGGTGCGGGACGGAACGATCATGGCCGCCGACTCGTTCGCCGCCACTCTCAGCCCGCTGGATCCGATCTTCGAGCTTTCCGGTCTGCCGTTCCTGACCGCCTCGCCTGCCGATGCCGCCCGTCTACTCGCGCTGGCCCGCTCCACCTACGACGCTTCCCTGGCCGCCCAAGGTCTGACGCTGCTCTACGCCACGCCCTGGCCTCCCTCCGGTCTCTGGTCGCGCGGTCCCGTAGCCGACCTCGCCGCGCTTCGAGATCTGCGCATACGCACCTACGACGCCGCCAGTACGAGGGTCTTCGCTGCCGCGGGTGCCCAACCACAGCAGATCTCGTTCGCCGATGCGCTTCCGTTACTGCGGTCGGGCTCCTTGGATGCTGTGCTGTCCTCTGGCGATGGCGGGGCCGGCGCCCGTCTTTGGGAGACGCTGCCGCACTTTACCGCGCTTGGCTATGCCGTCCCGCTTAGCCTGGCGTTCTGTTCGGCTTCAGCGATGGCAGCACTTCCCGCTGAGACCGCAGACCATGTCCGTCACGCTGCTGACGCCACTCAAACGCGCCAGTTCGCGACGATGGCTACGCGCATCTTGGAGAACGAGCGCCGCATGCGCCAACATGACGTTCAACTCGCGACCGCGCCGGCCCTCCGCTCGGCGCTTGAAAACTATGCCGCGCCTATTGCCGCAACGTGGGCCGAGACAGCGGGCCAGGCCGCCCAAGCCATCCTGGCTCGTTATCGAGCGGGCTGACCGTCTCTAGCCGGACCGACACCGGGTGTATGCCGACGACACCGTGGGTGGCCGGGTCAGCTGTCAACGACGCGGCCGGGTCCGCAACCGGTCACCTTAGACTGAAACCAAACACTTAGAGCAACATCCGACCGACTTCCGAGCCGCTTGGCTCGGAAAGTGCTCTAGATCTCGGAAAGTGCTCTAGATCAAGCAACCTGATATCTCTTTGGCTTGCGTCAGCAGCGTTTTAAGATGACTCCCCGTCATCTCTGCCCGGTCTGCTTGCTCGACGCGTGCACCGACGTTCAAGGCGGCGACCACGTGGCCGTCGAACCGACGAACCGGCACGGCGATGGAACGGAAACCGGGCTCGGCCTCCTGGTCCACATAAGCGAAGCCCGCTTCGCGCACCGCAGCGATCGCTGCCTCCAGGGCCGTGCGCCGGGTCAGCGTATTGGGCGTGATTGCCACAAGCGCCGTGTTGTCCAAATAAGCCGCCAGCGCCTCTGCCGGCAATGCGGCCAGCAAAACGCGGCCTAAGGCGCTGCAATAGGCGGGTAGGCGGTAACCGATGCCGGCACCGGCGGGCACGAGTTGCTGCGGCAGCGCACGGGCGATCATGACCGCCTCGCCGCCCTCCAGCACGGCTGCCGTACAGGATATGCCGATCGTCGCAGCGATGCGGTCGCACGCGGGCTGCAACAACGTCGAGACCACATTCGAGGTCAGATAGGCGCTCGCCAGCCGCAGCACGCGCGGGGTGAGCCGAAACTGCCGCCCGTCGGCCGCTACGTAGCCGAGCGTGACGAGCGTCAGCAATGCGCGCCGCACGGTGGCGCGTGGCAGGTCCACGGCCACTGCGATCTCGCTGAGCGTCAGTGACCGGTGCGTGCGATCGAATACGGCCATGATGTGCAAGCCGCGCGCGAGCGCCTCCGAGTGATCGGGTCCAAGGCCGGCGCCTTGCCGGAGGGCGGCATCCTGCGGGCGGAGCTTGGACATCGTTTTTCCTTGCAAGCAGCCTGTCGGCGCGACAGAATTTGATTATCGCACATTTGTTCGTTAATCGGACGAGGTAGTCGCCACATGTTGACCGCCGAACGCAACGCGCACATTACCCAGACCGGCCCCGGCACCCCGCTTGGCGCGCTCATGCGCCAATATTGGCAGCCCGCCGCGCTCGTCGACGAGTTCGACGGTCCGCGCCCGGTCCGCAAGGTACGCTTGCTCGGCGAGGATCTCGTGCTGTTCCGCGACCCTGCCGGCCGTTACGGCCTACTCGATCGACAATGCGCCCACCGCGGCGCCGACCTCGCCTACGGGCGGGCGGAGGACGGCGGCCTGCGCTGCCCGTTCCACGGTTGGCTATTTGATGCCACCGGCGCCTGCCTGGAGCAGCCGGCGGAGCCGGAGGGCAGCAACTTCTGCAAGTCGATCCGCCAGCCCGCTTATCCGTGCCAGGTCGCCAGCGGCATCGTGTGGACATTCATGGGCACCGGCGAGCCGCCCGCGCTGCCAGGCTTCGATTGCTTCGCCGCGCCCGCAACGCACACCTTCGCATTCAAGGGCATGATCGAGTGCAACTGGTTGCAGGCGCTCGAGGTCGGGATCGACCCGGCGCACGCCTCCTACCTACACCGCTTCTTCGAGGACGAGGCGCCAGAGGCTGCCTATGGCAAGCAGTTCCGCGGCGCGACGATGGGCGCCGACCTGCCGATGACGAAGATCCTGCGCGATTTCGGCCGGCCGCGCATCGAGGTGGAACCGACCGAATACGGCCTGCGGATCGCCGCGCTGCGCCAGCTGAACGAGACGGAGATGCATATCCGCGTCACCAACATGGCGTTCCCGCATGCCTTCGTCATCCCGATGAGCCGGGAGATGACGATCACGCAATGGCACGTGCCGGTCGACGACACGCATTGTTACTGGTACGCCATCTTCACCAGCTTTACCCAACCGGTCGACAAGGCGCAGATGCGTGCGCAGCGGCTGAAGAACTATAGTTTGCCCGACTACCTGCCCAAGGTGAACAAGCTGAACGATTACGGTTTCGATCCGCACGAGCAGGAGCACGAGACCTACACGGGCATGGGCGACGACATCAACGTGCACGATCAGTGGGCGGTGGAGTCGATGGGACCGATCCAGGACCGCACCAAGGAACATCTCGGCGCCAGCGACAAGGCCATCGCGGCCTACCGGCGGCTGCTGGTGCGCGCCATCCGCGACGTCGCCGAGGGTCGACCGCCGCTGCTGACGGAAGGGGCGGACGCCGTGCACGGCCCGGCCTCGATCGACGCGATCGGACCCGTGGACGGATGGGAGGCGCATTGGCGCCGGCAGGACGAGGAGCGCCGCGTCAACGCCGCCTGGAACGCCGCGCTGGCCGCAGCAGCCTGACCGCCGCGTTGGACAGCTTCGCGGCCCGGCATGCCGCCTGGACGCCGGAGCAGCACGACGCCGCCACGCACGTCGCTGCCCGCATCCGGCAGGACGGCCTGGGCGTCGTCCGCCTCGCCTTCGCCGACGCCCATGGCGTGCTCCGCGGCAAGACGCTGGTCGCCGAGGAAGCCATCCGCGTGTTGCGGGACGGCGCCAACGCAACGACGACGCTGCTGATGAAGGACCTGTCGGGCAAGACCGCGTTCCCGGTGTTCGACCGCGATGGCGGCTTCGCCGACCCGGCCCTACAAGGCGCGGCGGACATGGTAATGCTGCCGGATCCGCTGAGTTTCCGGGTCCTGCCCTGGGCGCCACACACCGGTTGGCTGCTGTGCGACCTGTTCCTGCCGGACGGCCGCCCGATGCCGTTCTCCTCGCGTGGGGTGATGGCGCGGCAGATCCAGGCGTTGGCGGCGCGGGGCTTGTGCTTCACCGCTGGCGTCGAGATCGAGTGTCACATCCTGGCGCGCGGCGGCGACCCGGCACCCGACGGCCAGCCTGCCACCCCCGCTCTGCTCAACCCGGGCTATCAATATCTCACCGAGCTCCGCTACGACGCCCTCGACCCGCTGATGGAGACCCTGCGCGCGACGCTGCAGGCCCTGGACCTGCCGCTGCGGACGCTCGAGGTCGAGTTCGGCCCCAGCCAGGTCGAACTCACGTTCGGCCCGGCGCAAGGCGTGCTGCCGGCGGATCAGCTGATCCTGGTGCGCTCGGCGGTCAAGCAGGTTTGTGCCCGCAACGGCCTGGTCGCAAGCTTCATGAGCCGCCCGCGCCTGCCGGGCGTCGTTTCCAGCGGGTGGCACCTGCATCAATCGCTGACGGACCAGTACGGCCTCAACCTGTTCGTGAGCGAGACGGCGGAGCAACCCCTCAGCCCGCTCGGCCTGGCATGGCTGGGCGGTCTGCTGCACCACGCCTCGGCAAGTTGCGCGTTCACCACGCCGACGCTGAACGGCTATCGGCGCTACCGCCCCTTCACCAACGCCCCCACTCGCGCGTGCTGGGGCATCGACAACCGCGGCGGTATGGTGCGCGTGTTGGGCCGGCCCGGCGACCCGGCGAGCCGGATCGAGAATCGCGCCGGCGAACCCGGCGCCAATCCATATCTCGCGATGGCCGCCCAGATCGCGGCCGGTCTCGACGGTGTGGACCGCACGCTGGATCCAGGGCCGCCCACCAGCGCGCCCTATGCCGACGGTGCCGCACTGCTGCCACGTGATCTACCCGGGGCGCTCGACGCCTTGGCCGCTGACGACTGTCTCCGCGCGGCATTCGGCCCCAACTTCATCGACTACTTCACTCGACTCAAGCAGGCGGAGATCGACCGCTTCCACTTGGAGGTGACGGCGTGGGAGCAGTCCGAGTATTTCGAGATACTGTAAACTGGAGGCTTCGCTCATGACTCGCCTGGCTGCCGTGTTGCTATCCGCCACCGTTCTCACCGGCCTGTCCGCCCGGGCCGAGATACCGGGCAACAAGATCAAGATCGGCGTCCTGACCGACATGAACGGCCCGTTTGCCGACCAGGTAGGCGCCGGGTCGGTCGCCGCGGCTCGGCTTGCCGCGGAGGACTTCAATAAGGAGACCCCGGGCCTCGCGGTGGAGATCGTCTTCGCCGACCACCAGAACAAACCCGACATCGGCGCCGCCATCGCCCGGCGCTGGTTCGATGAGGACGGCGTCGATGCAGTGACCGACCTGCCCAATAGCGGCGTCGCCCTCGCGGTCGCCGGCATCGCGCACGACAAGCATCGCACCGCGCTGGCGTCGTCGTCGATGAGCTCGGACCTGACCGGCAAGTCCTGCCAGCCTACCACCGTGCAGTGGGTCAGCGACACATGGGCGCAGGGCAAGGCCATGGCCGCCGGACTGGCGCCCGAAGGCTTGAAGGATTGGTATTTCCTGACCGTGAACTACACGCTCGGCCAGTCGCTGGAGGCGGACGCGACGTCTGCCCTCACTGCGCTGGGTGGCAAGGTAGCGGGGTCGAGCCGTGATCCACTCGGGACGACCGATTTCGCCGGGCCGTTGCTCAAGGCGCAGAGCTCGGGGGCAAACGTGCTCGCCTTGGCCTCCACCGGCACGGACATGATCAACGCCATCAAGCAGGCCGGCGAATTCGGCCTGCGCGACAAGATGACGCCCGCGGCGTTGTTCATCCAGCTCTCGGACGTCGATGCGATCGGCCTGGACGTGGCCGGGGGGCTGCAGCTCGTCACCGGCTTCTACTGGGACCGCACGGACGGGACCCGCTCCTGGAGCAACCGTTTCGCGGCCGCCATGTCGGGCCGCAAGCCGACGGAGGACCATGCCGGGGTGTACAGCGCGACGCTCGCCTATCTCCGCGCCGCGCGCGACGCCGGCACGATCGAGGGCGAGGCCGTCGTGCGGCAGATGGGTGCCAAACCGATCGACGATCCGCTCTGGGGCACCGTCACGATCCGGCCCGACGGGCGCGCGGTGCACGACATGTATCGCTATCGCGTCAAGGCACCGGCGGAAAGCCGCGGCAAATCCGACGCTTACACCCTTGTGGCGACCATTCTCGGCGCCGACGCCTTTCGACCGCTCGATCAGGGAGGGTGCGCGGCCGCACAGAGCACAAGATAACTTACGATCAGCAGCCACAAGAGGCTCTCGTGCTACTTTTGGACGTAGCCCTTGGCCGGGTTGGCGGACATGAGGGCTAAGCGACCTCGCCGGGACACTCTACTACTCGGAAATTCACCCGGACCTGCCACGGCTGATCGCCGCGGGTCAAGACGGCAAGGTGGACGACTTCGCGAAAGCTCTTGCCGCCTTCCTGGCTGGAGCGACGGAAGTGAGCGATCGTGCCCACATCGACAAGGCGGGACAAGTGCTCGACAGGTCATGCACCCAACAGGTCAAGCCCATCCGGTTCTTGCCACGATGACGTCACGCCTCGTCAGCGCCTGCTGGACGCTGGGGCGATCCTGGATCTGTGTCGCGGCGTTCACGGCCTGCGCGGGTATGGCGGCGGCTCAGCAGCCTGCTACGGGGCTCGTGCCGTCCTACGTCGCCGGATCGAGGGACGCTGCCGGCCGCCTGATGGGCGGCACGGAGATACGGGCCTTGGCCGTCCATGGAGGCAAGCTGTTCGCCGGCAACGGCTATTGGGAAGACAGTTCGGGGCCGAACGGCACGCCCGGCGCCCAGGTGCTCGTCCTGGATGGACCAGGGGCCAAGTGGCGGGTCGATGCGGCCTTCGATGACCTCCTGCCTGGCGGCCGGCGGCGGCACCTGGCGATCTCAGCGTTGTCCGAGGCGAGGTTCCGCACAGACGGCCGCGGGGCGGCGTTGCCTGTCCCGCGGACGGTCCTGCTCGCTTCGACATGGGATGTGACAGGCACCCGTACTGTGTTCGTCCGGGACGATGCCACGGGCACCTGGTCGGGAACGGTGCTGGCACAGGATCGTCCAGCGCCGCGGTTCCTGCCGCAAATCCGGGCGTTCGGAACGCATAGGGATAGCAGCACGGGGGCGGACCTCGTGTTTGCCGGCGACACCAGTGGCATTCTTAGCGGCTCCTACGACCCGGGCGTTGCCGGTGGCGTTCGCTGGAACCGCACGCCCGAGCTGCCCGTCACCGCTGCCATGTCGGGCGGGTTTCCCGGGTTGGCCGGGCGCGTGCGGATCAGCAGTTTTGCCGAGGCAGGCGGCCGCATGTTCGCCGCCGTCGGCCAGCAAGTCTGGGTGCGGCAGGACGGCCCCAGCCCATCGTGGCAACTGGGCCAGAACTTGTATGGGGATTTCCCTGTCAAGCTGGATTAGTCACGTCCAAAGCCACGCGGTGGCTCTATGTCTGCCAGCTCCGAGAGGTCCAGTTCGCAGATCATCTGCAACGTATCTGCTGTGGGGCTGCTCGCGAGGTTTTCCGGTAGGGCGTCGAGCCACGTTTGATACTCGCTTTGCAACTCGATCAATTCAGCAACGGCATCACGCCACCGCTGCGGCCGGCTTCGATGATCGGCAGACCTGCGATAGATCACTTTCCTTGTGCCGGCGGCATGATTGGCTCGATAGCGGGCTTGCCTCTCTGCGTGCGTCATGGTCGTGCTCAGCAGTGGCTTTGGTCCTGGCCTCATTTCGCGAGAACTCCTTCACCTTGAGAGAGGCAATGCGTCACGTGACGCATTGCATGCGGCGTAAACGGATGGACGGCAAATTCGTGTCGACCAACCATCAGGGTAGCAACGATCCGAGGGGAGCCCGCCAGTGCGCGCGAATCTCGCGCCGCAACCTTGTATTCGGTTGGACCTGTGAAGGTCCGGACCATGAAGCAACCATGCGCTTCAGAAGCGAGGCTCCGAGGCAGCGGGCCCATTCTGACGAACGGTTCGATGACCGTGTTCTGGCCCGGGTCACCGCCACCTCGGATCGGCATCAGCGTCCAGCCAGACGTGAAGCTGGCGCTGAAACTGGTAAGTTGGTTGCTTTGCTTTGCGGCTTGGTCACGTGGCGGCCCGCAGCACGACGCCGTGGGGAATTTCGCCGGTCGTGACCATCCGCCACAGAGCGATGAGTAGCTTACGGGCAAGGGCGACGATCAGGACCGTCTTACGCACTCCCTGCACCCCCGTGCGGACGCGATACCATTGGGCAAGGCCGCTATCCTTCTGGAACAGCAAGAACCGCCAGGCGAGCTGAACCAGCCCGCGGCGCACCCTGGCGTTTCCCGCTTTGGCCAAGCCTTTCTCGCACCGTTTAGAGCCGCTTTCGTCTGGCGAGCCGGTGAGTCCGGCATACCGGGCCACTGCTCTGCGATCGCGCAGGTTGCGGGACAACACCTTTTGAACAAGCATGTCCGCGGTTTCCACGCCGACGCCGACAATGCTGGCCAGCAAACGCACCATGGCGTTCGGTCCGGTCTCCAGCGCCTGTTCAATGCGGGCCAGCCGAGCCTGTTCGATCACTTCGATCTGCTCTCGCACCATTGCCAGCCGAGCCAGATCACGGCGGATCTCCTCGAGTGTGTTCGGAGGGATCAGCAAACCCTCCGGCGTGCGCAGACCGTCCAACTTCTTGGGTGCGCGCCGCAGCTCCGGCTTGAAACCCCGGATCCCCATACGGATCAGCGCCGCCTTCATCCGGTTGATGATCCGGGTCCGCTCGCCGACTAGATTTTCGCGCTCTCGATGCGGGCGCTTGGCGTCCTCCTCTCCGATCGTCGGAACAGCGACCATCCCGCAATGGCCCCGCTCGCCGCGCAGCCAGCCCATGAACACCCGCAGCAGCATCGCGGTGTCGAGCCGATCGGTCTTGGCTCTCCGGTGCTCGCGCGAAACAGCCACGCTCGAAGAATGAATGACGTGCGTTTCGATCCCGTGCCTCTCCAGCCAGCGCGCCAGCCAGAAGCCGTCGCGCCCGGCCTCGTAGCCCACGGTGATCCGGTTGATCGTGCAGCCGCTTTTGGCCGCCTCGTCCCGCCAGCGTTGCAGAAGTCGGAGCAACCCTGCCTCGTCCGGTTCCAACTTCTTCAGCGGCTGGCGATCGATGCCAGGGACCACTCCGGCGACCAACCAACTTGATAGGCTCAACTCAATGACGGCGACCGGCGTATTGTCTTAAACAAAGGCGGCGGTAGATCTGCTCAGGTCATTCGGCTGCGGCATGATGCGCTCCATCCGGAGAGGAAGTGGGTATCCTGCCCTCGCTCCCGGTCGCCCCATAGCTTCTGACGAACTGGCCTTCTGATACGCATAAGCGGACAAAGCCGGAACATCAGGCGGCTTTGAGGAATGGCTCTGGCGCGGATCGGAGCGGTCTCAATCCGTCGATGTTTTCCGACGTTTGTTGGGCAGCCCAGATGTAGTCGCCTGTGAGGTTCACGTGTTCCCAGCCGAGCGGCGAGAGGTGCGCGAGCAGGTGGTCAGGCACGTTTTCGGTTTGGCGCAGCGTAGCGACGGCTCGCTCCAGGTAGCGGGTGTTCCACAGGATAATGGCGGTCACGACCAGGTTGAGGCCGGACGCGCGGTGCTGCTGGTTCTCGTACGTGCGGTCACGGATTTCGCCAAGGCGGTGGATGAACACCGCCCGCGCCAGGCTGTTGCGGGACTCGCCCTTGTTGAGTTCCTGGCCGGTGGAGCGGCGCAGTTCGGGATCCTCGATCCAGTCGAGCGTGAACAGCGTGCGCTCGAGCCGCCCCAGTTTGCGGAGTGCTGCCGCCACACCGTTCTGCCGGGGATAGGCGGCGAGTTGGCGCATGATCACCGACGCGGTCACCGTGCCGGTGCGGATGGACGCGACGATGCGCAGGATGGCTTTCCAATGGGCGCGGATCAGGGCCAGGTTGATGCGGCCGCCGATCATCGGCTCCAGCGTCGGATAATCGGACGGCTTGCCGAAGCTGTAGAGCCGGCGATGCTTGAGGTCGGGGATACGCGGTGCGAACCGGAAGCCTAGCAACGAGCAGAGTGCAAAGACGTGGTCGGAATCGCCGCCGCCATCGGTGTGGTGGTGGCCAGTCGGCACCTCGCTCTGGTGATAGAGCAGTGCGTCCAGCACGTGCAGCGCCTCGCTAGCGGTGGCTGCGATCAGCTTGGTGTAGAACGGCCCGTAGCGGTCCGAGAGATGGGTGTAGATCTTGAATCCGGGTTTCTGGCCGTAATGGGCGTTGAGCCGGCTGGCATCTCGGCCGAAGCTGGCCGCCTGGAAAAACTGCCCGTCGGATGAGGACGCGGTGCCGCTGCCGAACCGCGCCGCGAACGGCTCACGCTGCTGCTGGTTGATCAAACGGCGCAGCGCCAGGGCATGGGTCTCATCGCGGATATGCCAATCCGACGTCCAGGCAAGTTGGGCCAGGCTGGCCACGCTGCAGGCCTCGGCCATGCGCGTCAGGCCAAGGTTGAGCCCGTCGGCCAACAGTCCGGCCAGGAGAGTGCGAACGTCGGCTGCGGCGGCGCCGGTTTGCAGGTGGGTGAAGCAATCGGAGAACTGCGTCCAGCCCGCCACCTCAGCCATGAGATCGGTGATGCGGATGCGCGGCAGCATGGCATAGAGCCGGGCGGCCAGGGCCTCGGCCTCGGGCGGGGTGGATTTGTCGATCGGCGCGATCTTCAGCACGCCGCGGTCGATCGACACGTCGGACAACAGGCAATCCTTGGCGCTGGCATCGACGGTAGCCAACCTGGCGTCCAGCAACGTGCGGCGCCCCGCGATGAACAGCTCGAATTCAGGTTCGACCGCGATCGGCAGCGTGCCGGCCTGTTGTAGCTGGTTCAGCGTGTCCTCCGAGATCAGCCGCTCCTCGAAGGAGCGATAGCGCCGGCTGCCAGTGACCCAAACGTCGCCAGCCTGCACACGCCCGCGTAGCTCGGACAGCACGCAGAGTTCGTAATGGCGCCGGTCGATGGCGCCGCCCGGCAACACGAGGCTGGCCCAACGCTGACGGATAAACCCGGTGGGAGCCGTCTTCGGCAAGGCGGCGGATCCTTTGCGGTTCGCCTCGCGCAGCACCTCGATCGCTCGCAGCAAGGACGCGGCAGCCGGCACGCCCTCGAATGCAAAGGCGTCCAGGAAAGCAGGCGACCAGCGTCGGATGCCGGCGTAGTGCTCGCCGATGTTCTCGTAGGCATCGAATTCTTCCGGGCGCATCAGCGCCTCGGCTTCGGCGACGCTGATGCGGAAGCGTTCCCAGGCGATCACCCCGGTGATGGCTGCGAACGCGTCCTGTTTCCCCTCCCGGGCGGCGATCACGGCGGCGCCGACGCGGGCGTATAGGCGCACCTTGTCGTTGATGGCCCGAGCATCCGCCTGAAAGGCGCGGGCCTGCCGCCCCTCCGCTTTGCGGAACATCGCGCCCACGAGCCGGTCGAACAGGTCGATGACCTGATCGGTCAGCACGGCGCCAAGGTCCAGGCCGATGGCGACCAACGTTGCGTGGCGGCGCTGTCGCTCGTAGCCGGCGACGTGCTGCACGGTGACGCGCGCCGCCTCGCGCGCGAGCTGAGCAAGCCGGGCTTGATGGACCTGATGTCCGCGGCCGGGCTCGATGCCGATGGCGCGGACATGCTCCAGGCGGGCGATCAGGCCCAGCATAGCCGACGGTTTGGCAGCCTGCGGCATCTGCCGCAGCCAGGTCAGCCAGTTCTGTCCGGTGCTCTCCCGGCGTTGCACCAAGGCATCCAGGCCGCGGCGCTGCTCGGCAGACAGGCCGTGGGTCAGGCGCCGATGCACCTCACGGCGAGCCTGGTGACGCAGGTCGGAGCAAAGCCGTTCGAGCGCCGCGGGCGCGGGCGCCACGATGCGGCGATCCCGGCAGGTTTGCATCGCCAGCCCGGCCAAGACGGTTAGCTTGTCGTTCTCGATGGCTTGCGGGAGCAGGGCGTCCAGCAGTTCGGCGTAGGCGCGACGGCCAAACGGGCGCAGGCCGAGGTGCTCGTGGCACTCGATAGCGTGGCGCTGCCGGCTCCGTTCGGCCTCGACGTATTCGTCGATTGCACCCGGGACGGCGCCGACCTGCTCGGCCACGAACGCCACCATGGCAGCGGGCGGGCGTTCGCCGGCCCGCAACGCGCGGCCGGGGTGACGCAGGTAGCAAAGCATTACCGCATAGCCGAGCCGGTTGTGGTCGCCGCGGCAGCGCTGGGCCGAGGCCAGATCTTCGGACGACATGGTGTAGTAGCGCACCAGTTCGCGCTGCTCGACCGGCGGGTCGAACAGCTCTGCAAGCTGGGTTTCACTCAGTTGCTGCCGTCGCGCCACTCATGACTCCTGTCCCTTGGGGCCCGGCAGACCATCCGATCCGGGCAAGGGAGTCGATCAGTGTGCTGCGCTTGATGCCGAAGGTGCGGCACACCGCGGCCTTGGTAGCGCCGCCGTCCAGGGCGGCTGTCACCGCGCCTAACTTCTCGGCATCGATCGTCACGGGACGGCCGCCCCGGCGGCCACGGCGTGCCGCCGCCGCGAGCCCGGCCTGCACGCGCTCCTGGATCAGCGATCGTTCGAATTGGGCAAGGGCCCCAAAGATGTGGAACACCAGCTCTCCTTGCGCGGTCGTGGTGTCCATCTGCTCGGTCAGGCTGCGGAACGCGACGCCCCGCGCCTTGAGGTCGGTCACCGTGGTCAGCAGATGAGGCAGCGAGCGGCCGAGCCGGTCGAGCTTCCAGACCACAAGGCAATCGCCCGGCCGGAGAAACCCCAGTGCTTTGGCCAATCCGGCCCGATCACCGCGGTTGCCGCTGGCGCGATCCTCGTACAAGTGGCGTTCATCGACGCCGGCAGCGAGCAACGCGTCACGTTGCAGGTCCATGACCTGCCGGTCGCCATCGTTGGAGACGCGCATGTAGCCGACCAGCATGTGCGGAAAACCTCAAAAAGAGAGTTCTCGCACATTGATCCATTCCGACATGGTTTGCCGCACATGTTTTCAGCTGAAAACGGGCCTTTTCAGGATGCGGCTTGCTGGGCCACGGAAATCACCTGTTTCCCGTTACCCGGTTAACGCATTGTCGAGTGGTCCCAAAGACGCTCGACCAACTCGCCCCTCAACGCTAACGTCAGGTCATCTTCTCGATGACGTGCAAGCAGGACAGGAGTATCGGCCATGCCATTAATTACAAACATGGATGGCACTACGCGATACGAGCATGGTGATTCGGACGCTCAAAGTCCTGTGTTTCAGCGGAACGAGGCGCTCAGACAGCAGGAGCAAGCCCGCCAGGCGCAATACTCCAACGCGATAGGGAGTAAATTTAACACAGCAGCCGATGAATATATGGCGGACTTCAGGAAGTCGAGCGAAGCACTAAGGAAAGGTCGCCTGAAAAAAAGTGTAACTCGCAACAACCAGTCGATGCGCCAGTCGGTTTCTCCAGGACTATCCTGGAGCTAGATCCGCCGGTTTCTTTTAGCTGGATTAATCTCTATCTGGCTGTGGCACGAGTTCGGGAATTTTTGCAGGACAACTCCGCCGAGTTGGTTTAGCCACGGAGACCTGGGTCAATCCCAAAAATTCTTCTATAGTGTTGTTTACTTCTGCCGGTACGTAGTCACGCACCCGTGGTAGAATGGCCGGATTACTCCGCCGGCGCCCTCTCGCTGCAGATGGTCTTCACGAGCTGGGGCAAGTAGCCCATCTGCACCTCGACGCCGAACCGGCTGTAACTGGGACAGGCAAGCCCCGCGATGCCTTCGCATCCCTCCTGCGCCTTGTCGATAGCAGCGCTCTGCGCGCGAGTGGGTTTGATTGTGTCGTACCAGGGCCCGCTTTCGGTTTCCGCCAGCTTATGGCCGGTCCAGCCTTGTTGAGGACATTGCTTGGTCACGGCAGCAAGCAGCTTGTTCATTCCGACTAATGGCGGATAGTCGGCATCCGGCCATTGAGGGACGTGTCGGCCTGGCGCTGGCGACGGTCCCTCGGCCGAGGCAAAATCGATGTTGGGGACGATGAACTCCCGCTGACCCTGTCCATTCCCGGCATTGTAAGTGACGACGCTAGTGTTTTTGCGCGTCGTGACGACCGTCACCTGAGTCCCCGTCGCGAAATCGATGCATCCCCCGCTCTGCTTGGCCGTGAGGTCCTCTTGGCGAGCATTGGGAGAAGACGCACGGCTGCTGCCGTCCGGCAGGCTGAGCTTCGCCAGCGCATCGGCGCTGCTGCACATCACGCCCGGATGCGTCGCAACGAGGGTCGCGCTAAAGGCGGGGATGGCGAAGATCGAGCAGCAGACTAGAACACAGGCAGCAATGATTTTCATGAGCCGTTCTCTGTATGCCGGTTGCTTGGCCGGTACACGGTACGGGGGGTGGGCGATTCCGCTCAAGCCAGAAAACGCCGATATCCTCACCGTAGGCTGGTCGGCTTTCCGAATGCGCCTCGCGTTTTTTCGCAAGGGCTTGCCCTCCTCAAGGGAGGACACGCAGCAGTGCGGAAGGGTGGGGATCGTCTAACCACGAGAGGCAGGCCAATGAAGCTGATTCGTTATCCCGGCAGTGCCGTGCCTCGGCTGTCCGAAGGCAGAGCGTCGGCTGTTCGATAAACAACGCTAGACATGAACACGAAAGGAACGCTGTGTGGGCGATCAGACAACGGTAGCCGCCGGGTTCAGACGTACAAAACCGATTGCTTCAATGCCACGGCCTCACGAAGCCCTCTGTAATGGAACGGCAGGTTTTCTTCCGGGTCCCCTCTCAACCGCCCCTCGACCTTGCCGTGGGCGAGGAATGCGGCGCTGAACTCTGGCTCCCCGACCACCAGGATGACCTGTCCTCGTTCGGTATAGAACTTGTACCGTCCGCCGAATTGGCGACGGCCGACTTCCAGGACATAGGAACCGCAGTCATGCACGATTGAGGATCGCTCCTCAGACGATAGACGGTCATAGTCCCGACTCAATACACCGATCACGGTCTCGACAATCTCGATGCTGTTTTCTGAGTAGTCTAATAACCATCCTCCCTTTTGCTCAGCATATTGAACGAACTTATCCGCGTCGGCGGCGACTTCCTCACAAAAATCGTGCCTTACCGGACCTTTCGGCTTGTCGCGAGACCAGAACCACTTCATCGGCTTCAGGCCAATGCTGGCGAGCGGGTGTTGCGGTTCTCGGGCTGGTCCGTCCACGAGCTCCGGACCAGACTCTTAGTCCAACGGAACAGCTCGACCAGGTCCGGGACCATGCGCTCCATCGTCCGCATGTCGCCGTCGAACTGCGGTCTGTTCACTGGGATCGCAGGCGGCAGGAAGGCTGTGTGCGGCATTGGCGGATGCCGCAGCTTGCCCGCGTCAAACGCAAGGCTGAGCCAGGTCGAGCCGATCGCCCGCGAGCCCGAAGACGCATCGAGCATGGGCTCGAGCATGTCATGGCGCTGCACGACCAGCTTGGCTTCCCAGCACCAGCCGGAGACCGTCTCGCGGTCGAAGGTGAGAACCTTGAACCGTTTGTCCCACTGCATCGTTACGCCGTTGGACTGAAAGATCTCGGCGGTTTTGCCCATGTCCAAACGAGGTCCGGTCACGTCGCCGGTAGTCCGATATCGAGTGCATAAGCTGAGATATCGCTCGATGTAGTCGGACCCGGCCAACAGTTCCAGAAGCCGGTCGTGAGCGACGGCGTCGAACGCCAGTTTCTTCGCGTTCATTGATGGACCTTTCCTTCGATATCCCTGATCTTGATCGACAGTTCGCTTGCTTTGCTGAGGATGCCGTTAGGGATAGCCTTGGTCTGTACGGGGATTTCGAGCCAGAGCTGCCCCTGGATTGTTGCATCCCGCAAATCGCCTGGCCGGGAACGGACGTCGGGGAACCTCATTCCAGGTCGATATTTCCGATGAGCTTCCTGTAGCATCCGCCTCGCGGACTCCACCTCGATGTCCGCGAGCTGCGTGAATTTCCGCGACACCGGACCGGCGCCCAGCGCTGGGTCGAACGGACCATAGGAGTCGAGGATCCAGTAGCCCTTGCCGGTGTCCTTGGTCACATAGATCTGGTTGAAGCGATAGCGGGCCGCTTGCGCTTTATCGAACGCCCTTCCTGCCTGCATGCGCACAAGCCAGCCTTTGACGGTCCTTGCCTGAACGCCTGGCACGAGGTCGTCGACCTCGACGACGTCGAACACACGAAACACACGGCCGAACGGAACCCCTGTGGCTTGCTCCACCCGAAGCACCACGGGCGGCAGCACCCGCGCGGCCGCCCGCGCGAGGCTGGCGACGCGGAGCTGCGCCGCGCGCGCCTCCATGCTGACCGCGCCCGGCGCGCGGCCCGCCTCGATGCCCGCGACGACGCTCAGCAGCATCAGGTCGCGGCGCAGCGATCCCGCGTCGCTCTCGCTCATCCATCCTGCCCGGTACGCCCCTTCGGTCCCGGCCACGATGCCCGCGTCGATGCCGTAGTTCGCTAGGTCGAGCAGCGCCACGGCCAAGTCGATCGGCGCCATTATGGTCCGGTTCACCGTGCCGAGCAGGTCGTCGCGGTTCATCCCGAGCGCCTCGCGGGTCTTCGGTCCGATCCCTTGGGTCGGCACCGGCCCCAACTCGCGCTCGATCACCTCGGCGATCGAGTCGACGCGGGTGGGAGGCGGCCGGTAGCCCGGAACGGGATAGATCATCCGCGGCTGGTCGGTCGGATCCCAGGCGAGCACTGGCGTCGCGCCTGTCTGGGTCAAGGAGTATCCGTCAGGCAGCCACCAGCCCGGCGGCTGTTCGACCATAAAGACGCCGACATAGGTGTCGTCGCCAAGGCCGGGCATCGGAGGTGATGCCATTCGTGCCTGCTCAAATCGAGGGATGAAGGGTGATTGTCGGTTCCGGCTGGGATACGAGCGAGACGGGCGGAACGCGCTCGATGCCCATCCGTCTGACCTCGCGGTAGACCGTCGAGCGACCGAGTCCGAGCTGGCGCGCCGCCTCGGTCGGCGACAGCCCGGCGGCGACTAGCTTGATGGCCGCGGCGGCACGATCGGCGTCGAGCGGCCGGCGCCCGGGATGCCGGCCCTGCGCGCGCGCGGCGGCGATACCGTCCTTGGTGCGCTCGGCGATCAGCCGCCGCTCAAAGTGAGCAATCGACCCGAAGACATGGAACACGAGTTCACCGGCGGCCGACGACGTGTCGATCTTTTCCTCCAGACTAAGCAGCGCAATGCCCCGCTCCTTCAGCATGGTGACAGTCGCGAGCAGCTCGGAGAGCGAACGGCCCAGCCGGTCGAGGCGCACGACGGCCAGCGTGTCGCCCGCGCGGGCGTAGGCGAGCAGCTCGGTCAGCCCCGGCCGGTCCATCGAGCGGCCGGAGCGGACGTCGGTGAACACCTTGATCGCACCGGCCTGGGTCAGCCGCATGGTCTGGCCGGCGACATCCTGGTCGCCGGTCGAGACGCGGGCGTAGCCGAGGATGCCGGTCATGGATGCACTCCGGTTCGTCTCCCAAACGGCCGTTCTTTGGACACGGCCGGCGAGATGCCGACCAAGCCTTCGAACCCATCCAGAGATTACGTCTCCCAAAGCCGTGCTGTCCATGTTCATGATCGGGGTTTGCGGGACGGGAGAAGCGCCTTGGCACGCCGGCAACTGCTGACCGACGAGGAGCGCCGCGCGCTGCTCGGCCTGCCTCTCGACCCGGACGGCATGGCGCGGGCGTTCACGCTGTCGCGGTCCGATCGCGACCTGGTGGCCGAGCGCCGGGGCGACGCCAACCAGCTCGGCGTCGCCGTGCAGCTCGCGCTGCTACGTCATCCCGGCACGACGCTCGCCAACCTGGAAGAGCCGCCCGAACCGCTCGTGTCCTGGATGGCCGCCCAGATCGACATCCGGCGATCAGCCTTCGCGGAGTACGCCCGACGGCCGCAGACGATGACCGATCATGTCCGCCAGCTTTGCCGCGGCTTGGACCTGCGCCTTCCGAAGGTGTCGGACCTTCCGCTGATGATCGAGGCCGCGGCCCAGGGCGCTTGGGACACCGATCATGGAAACCCGATCACGACGGCGGTTATCGCGGCGCTGAGAACGGCCGGGATCGTCCTGCCGACGGCGACGACGATCGAGCGCGCAGCCATCGCCGGGCGTGCGCGCGCCCGCAAACGTGCGGCCGACGCCTTGCTGGACGGACTGACCGAGGCGCAGCTCTCAGGCCTGGACGGGCTACTCGCGCTCGATCCGTCGGTAGGGATGACGCTGTTTGGCTGGATCAAAGCCATGCCCGTCGCGCCGAAGGCGGACCATGTCGGCGAACTGCTGGAGAGGTTGAACCAAGTCCGCAAGCTCGCGCTGCCCGTCGAGGTGACTGCGCGCATTCACGGCAACCGGCTGCGGCAATTCGTCCGCGAAGGCCACGCATCGGATGCACACCAACTCGGGGGTACGCCATAGAACGGGCAGGATAGCACGGTTCGTGGCACGGATCGGGAACACGTGTCGGATCAGTTGATGGCTGATGCGGCACGGTTCCGTTTGATAATCCCGGCGACCGTATTCTCGCTCAGTCCGACCTCACGCCCGATCAGCCGATAGCTGCGGCCTTGCGCGACAAGGGCGAGCACCTTGGGTGCGAGCCGGTCCGATTTTGGACGCTGTCCAGGCTGGCGACCCAACCGCTTGCCGCGAGCTTTGGCCGCGGCGATGCCTGAGCGGATGCGTTCTTGCGTCAGTTCTCGCTCGAATTCGGCGGTATGCGGTGCACCGCATACTGCCGAGTTCGAGCGCGCGCTCATACATCAGCGCACCAGCAGCGGCCGGGTGGCAGCCATGGCGCGTGGTGTGCGTTTTGGTCGGCCGCCCAAGCTCACCGCTGATCAGATCGCTTTAGGCGAGCGACTCGTGAACGAGGGCACGTCGGTTCGAGAGGCGGCCAAGCTACTCGAGTGTCACCATGCCACTCTTTATCGGGCCTTAACCACTTTTGCCGGGTAGCCCCTATCACCTGACACGTCTGTTACCCCGCCTGCTGATCACCAAATCCCACGATGAGTCATCGGCGCAAAATAACCTACCCAGACGCGAAACGCCCGAAAGTCCGGTTATTTGAGGTGCTCAACTTTCTGAGCTTGGAACGCTCCTGTCGCTTCATCAATGCTTGTAAGCCTCATCGACCAGTCTTCCCGCGTAAAGCAATCCTGGATCGTGCGCCTTCCATTTTCTGGCTGTCCGGCCTTCAGAATAACCACCGCGACACGCCCCTCACATTGATCGCGAGCCCAAAGTAAGTCTTTGAGGCGCTCTTTGTTGCCAAGTTGATCCTCATCGCCTTTCTCATAACTACCGTCATAGGTTAGAGGCTTCGAGTCCCAATCGAACTTGTCTGACCACATCGTTAAAACCACTGCATTCTTGGCTCGTGCAGACCAACTCCATTGCGCGTTCGTCGCCTTAGCTCCATATCGCGCAAAAGCTTCAGTCTTCGTCATTGATTTTGTCATTTGGAATTATCCTGCTTTCGACTGGGCATAAAAGAGGCGCGTGGCGGGTGCGAGATGGGCGATTGGCGGCTGCGGTCTCAAACTGAGGCACTATTCAGTGCCGACAACAGTTGTTCGGCTCGTTTCACCACGCGCCCGATTAGCCCCGCCTCGAACGTGTCTGCCAGATAGCCATCGCAAAACCGGTCTGCGCGAAGGCAGGTTGTCAGCACATGGGCGAGGTCGTCCACACCGGCCTCCGCCATTGTAGCGGGATCGCTCATCAGTTGAGCCCCATGCGGCGTGCTGCGCCATTCGGACCATTGGAGAGTCCGCACCCAGCCTTGGTCGTAGGCCATTTGAACGAAGCGGCGGACGTCCGGGCTGTATGTCACGCCGTAGTATACCCCTGGCTCGGCCACGGGGTCGCCCAAAACAGCGCTGAACTCGGCGCCGTTGAACACAGGTCCGAATGCGGCAAGTGCGGCCAGACGGTCGCGGATGGTCGGTTGCCCTTGCTCCCACGGCGCATCGGCGTTGAAGGTTTGTGGATCTATTTCGGCTGGGACCGCGTCGAACAAAATTTCAGCAGCGTGCTCCAGTCGATCACGCCAGGCTAGTGCATTGAGCCAAGGACCCGGGATGCCGCTTGCACCATAAATCGCACCGGCGAGTTGCCCGGCGATGGCTGCGGTCGTGTCCGCGTCCTCGCCGAGGTTGGCTGCCAGGAGCACGGCGGAGCGGAAGTCGGTTGTGCGTGCCACTGCCCATACGGCAGCCTGAAGCGAATGCACAACGTAGCCTGAACCCCGAATATGGTCGCGGTGCAGGCCGCGCCAGCCTCCCTCAATGCGTTCCGCAGCTGTCGAAGCCAGCACGTCATTCAAAGACAACCCGGCGATCGCATCAGCGAGCAACGTCGCGAAAACGTCCGAAGCGTGTAGCGTCGCTGAAGCGGCATGGGTCGTTCGGGTCTGCAGCGCGGCCACCCGGGCCAACTCGGCTCGGTTGTGCCAGTGCCGGATGGCGACGGGTGCAAGGCGCATCAGCGCGCCGTTTCCAGCAGTATTGGAGTCGGGAGATCCAGCCAGGGCCGAACCGGTGCGACGGAACATGGCAAGGGCCGCGCGCGTGGCGTTGCCAATGTCAAAACAGGCGCCGGTGCAGGAATAGGTGCCGCGCTCGTGCCAGTCGGCGAAGCGGCGCATCAGGTCGCCGGCATCGAGGGCCGGGTCATGCTGCAGACTGTCGGCGAGCGCCAGGGCCATGGCGGTGTCATCCGTCCACTGCCCGCGCTGCAGCCGATGCGGCCCACCCGATTCCAGATCTGACAACCGAGCGAGGCGCGGCTTGGCGCTGAACTCGATGACTGCGCCCAGCGCGTCGCCCACGGCAAGCCCGAGCAACGCGCCCAGAGCCCGGTCGCGCGTCGCATGGCGATGTCGTGCCGGCCGGGTAAGGGCAACGGGAGATGCGGCCATTAGCCAGCGCTCCTGTGCCAGGACCTCGATCGCACCCGGCCGCACCGCACGCACGGCGCCCATGGCGGCGCTGGGCGTCATTCCATCATCTACCAGCAGGCGGGCCGCGATCGTGCCAGCGCGGCCGAGCCCACCTTTGCAATGCACCAGCACTCGGCCGCCACGCTCCAACAGGGCGCGGAGGGTTGCGGAGCGAGCGGACCACGCGGCATCGAACCCGATGTCAGGCGCGTGGAAATCGGGGATGGGCCAGTGATGCCATTCCATGTGGCGCAGCCGCACCTGCTCCCCGAGAGACGGGACGCGATAGCGGTCGAGCTCATGGTCTTCGACGAGCGTGACGACAGCGCTTGCGTTCCAGGCAGCAATCGCGTCGAGGTCGGTGGCGAGGTCGCGCCGGTGACGGCCGGTCATGCCGTCCTGATGCTTGCCGGGAAGGAAGGTGATGCCGATCAGGCCGCATCCGGTGGAAAGCTCGGCAATGTGCAAGGGGTTGGACTCGGATGTAAGGACAGGGCTGATCATCGGGGTGCCTCCTTGTTGCAATTGATGTCGGAGCGTAACCGGACCTAGCTTTGCGGAAGGTAGCTGCCGGAATTGTCCGGGCTGATTTGGGGGCATGGTGCGAGACTATGTCGGCTTCTACTGGACGCTTCCGGTGCCTTGGGTCGGGCATACTGACCTGCCGGAGGGCGCGGACGCGGCGGCGGCACTCAGCCGAACGATCCGCTACCAGCGCGAACGGGTGCGTCGCTATGTGGCGGAGATAAAAGGCAGGCTCGTGGGCGAGATCCCGTTCATCGACGTGCAGCACGACCGTGCGACAAACGTGGTGCGGAGCACATTGCGCAAGCGCGCTGCAGCCAGCGCGGGGTCGGCGACGCTGATCTACGTGCGTTTCAGCGAGGTGGATCATTGGCGTCGCAACGTGCACCTCCTTGGCGAAGCGACGTCGCTTGGATTTGAAATATTGCCGCTCCCACCGGATCCCGTTGCGATCGATGGTGCGCTGTTCGATCCTATTCAGCATTTTTCCGATTGGCGCGAGCAGGACCGGAGCATGAAGATCCGGCTCGAAACCGAAGCCAAAGCCGGCTTATCAGAAGCGCTAGAGGCGGAGCCGGAAAGACCAGGTCGCTGGCAAGCTATCGCCGAACAGCTCAACGCGGACGGCATTCGAACAATCCGTGGAGGCGTCTGGACGGCCGAAGCCGTGCGCAAGGCGGCGGGGCGCATCGCTCCATGATTTCAGGCGCCCATAGGCGCGCCTGAAATTGCACGCTCATGACGTGATAAAGGACATTGGACTAACCCGCTCCGCGGGAGTCACGTGTTTTGACTGCGGTGCACTGAACG
>CAZZVQ010000035.1:0-41231 GCA_964657565.1 uncultured Acetobacteraceae bacterium | reverse complement strand
GACCAGCCAGATCTGGGTGCGCTCGGCGGCCCGGGCGATCATCCGGGCGAGCGGCTCCATCAGGTCGGCATACCCGATCTGCAGCCCGGCGACACGCCGGTGCGCGCCGGCCAGCGACGCCGCCAGCCGCAGGCCCTTCGCCGTTTCGATGTTGATCAGCAGGCGCACGTGCGGCGCCATCCGGGCCAGCGCTTCGGCTGCTTCCACCACCGCGGCCGGGTCCTCGACCATCGGGAGATTGATCATGTGCAGCGCCGGGCAGGCGACCGCTTCGAGGTCCGGGGCGAAGTGCTCGGTGCCGACGGCATTCACGCGCACGACGATCGTCTGCCGCAGCCGCACCGGTGGTGCCCGCAGGAAATCGGCCAGCAGGCCACGCGCCTCGACCTTGCGCCCCGGGGCCACGGCATCCTCCAGGTCGAAGGACAACGCATCGGCCGCGGAGGCGGCGGCCTTGGCAAAGAGTTCTGGGCGCGAACCCGGCACGAACAGCTTGGACCGCATCAGCATTTGGTACTGCACCTTTGGAATGTGCCATCGCGTTTCAGGGATCGAACCATTTAGGTCTGGCGACACTCACAGCAGGATGCGGGATTCCTCGTCGAAGGTGTAGCCGCCACCGCGGACGCCGCGTGACTCTCAACCGTTGAGATCAGGTCGGCGTTCCTTCCACTCGTGCTCACGCTCATAGGCCGACGCGGCGCGCAGCAACGTCGTCTCGTCGAACGGCTTGGCCGCGATCTGCAGGCCGATCGGCAACCCAAGCGCGTCGAACCCGCACGGGATGCTGATCGCCGGCATACCGGTGAGGTTGTATGGGTATGTCAGCCGCCACGTTGCCGCCAGCGTGCTCTCGTCTCCCCCCGCCACCTCGACCCGGCGCAGGCCGACCCGCGGCGCCGTCACGGGCTCGGTCGGCCCGATGATGATGTCCGCCTCCGCCAGCAGACGGGCAAAATCGGCCGCGAGCATGCGGCGGAACTGCTCGGCCTTGAGCAGGTCGGCGCCGGTCACCATCCGACCCATCTCGACCAGGCCGCGCACATCGCTCGTATAGCCGCTCACCCGGCCGCTCCGCAGCGCCTCATCGTGATAGGCCGCCGACGAGGCGAGCTCGATCGCGAAGATGGCGCCCAACGCGTAATCGAGGTTGGGCACCTTGGCTTCCCGGATCGTCGCGCCGTTGGTCGCATACCACTCGATCGCGCGCTCGACCGCCGTCTCGACCGCAGCCGCGTTGCGGCCGAAGAAATGGTTGCGCACCACCACCACGCGCAGCCCCCGCGCCTCCGCCCCGGTCGCGGCAGCGACATAGTCGCCCGCCGGCTCGGGCAGGCTGGCCGGGTCGGCCGCGTCGGCGCCGGCGAGCACGCCGAGCAGCAGCGCGGCGTCGGCCACGCTGCGGGTCAGCGGCCCGGCATGGTCGAGAGACCAGCTATGGGGGACGATACCGTCGCGGCTGATCCGCCCGAAACTCGGCTTGAGACCGACTACGCCGCAAAAGCTCGCGGGGATGCGGATCGAGCCGCCGGTATCCGACCCCATGGAAGCCGCGCACAGCTCGGCTGCCACCGCCGCCGCGGACCCGCCGCTCGAACCGCCGGGGATGCACGACCGATCCCACGGATTGCGCGTCGGCGGCGTCTCGGTTCCCCAGGCGTATTCGTGGGTGCGGGTCTTGCCGATCAGGATCGCGCCGGCCGCGCGGAGCCGGGCCGCGACCGCGCTGTCACGCTGCGGGAAACGCACACCCGCCGCGGTCGTGCCCGCCGTGGTCGGCATGTCGGCGGTCAGCATGTTGTCTTTGATGGCGATCGGCACGCCGTGCAGGGGGCCGAGCGCCCGACCCTCGCGCACGTCCCGCTCGCACGCCTCCGCCTGCGCGCGGGTGTGCTCGTTGAGGCAGATGAAGGCGGACAGCTCCGGATCGATCCGCGCGATCCGGTCCAGCGCTTCCGCGAGGACCGCCACGGGCGAGAGCGTGCCGGCGCGGATCTGCTCGGCCTGCGCGATGACGCTCATGACGGCATCCTCGGGTCGAACACCACCGCCGGATGGATGTCGGTCAGGTCCACCCTGCGCAGCTTGGCGATCTCGGCGGCGATCGGCTTGAACAGGGCGAGCAGTTCGGCACGGCGATCGGTCGGCAGGTCGAGGCCGATGAGATCGGCCCAGAGGTCGGCCGCGGTGCCGCCGGGGCGATCCGGCGGCGAGCGCAGCAGCATGCTGACCACGTCGTCGGGCGCCGGCTGGGCGGGCCCGCCCCGGCGCGGCATGCCGCCCAGGAAGGGCCGCACCTGATGCTTGAACACGCCGAAGATGCGTCGCAGTTCGGCGACCGGCGCCGGGCTCTCGTCGACGCGCAGGTCGACGAACGGATACGCCTCCTCGTTACGCACCAGCAATGCAGCCGATTGCTTGCCGCGCTTGTCGCCGCCGACCGACTGACCGGCCTCGAGGGCGCGAACCAGCCGCTCGGCCAGCTCCTCGTCCTCGCTCGCCTCGAAGGCGGTCATCATGGCGTCGAGCACGTCGGCGCCCGTCAGCATGTTGCCCTGGATCGCCACCCCCGGGCCGATGCGATGCCCGAACCAGGGCGTACAGTCCGGCCCGGACCAGGATGCCGCCCCACCGTGGGCGTCGACGATGCCGACCTGGCGCACGCGGCGCGCGTCGTCGCCGGCCAGTGCGGCGGACAGGGCCTGCTCGGCATCCAGCCCGTTTGCGATCTGCTCCAGCGCGCTTACCGCCAGATACGGGTTGACCCAAGCTTGGGTGGAGACGGCGCCGACGCCGGGCTCGATCCGCGGACAGATCGCGCCCACCGCGGGCACGGCGGTGCTGACGGCGACGCCGAGCATCCCGGTCCGTGGGCACCGAGCGACGATGGAGAAAGTGGCCAGATACATTGGTGTACCCCAGTGAAACGGCGTGTGAGACGGCGTGTCAGACAGCGAGATGATCGGCGATGCGGACGTCGGCACCCGGCTCGGCGGCGCCGGCCGCGACGATCTCGCCCCGCGCCAACACGGCGTAACGATCGGCCACAGCCAGCGCGAAAGCGATATTCTGCTCGATCAGCAGGATCGCGGTGCCGGCGTCACGCTGGGCGCGCAGCACGTCCGCCAGCCGCGCGATGACGGAGGGCTGCAATCCCTCGGTGATCTCGTCGACCAGCATCAAGGAGGGCTTTGCCATCAGCGCGCGCGCCATGATGAGCATCTTCTGCTCGCCGCCGCTGAGTGTCCCCGCCTTCTGCGCGCGCCGCTGGGCCAGTACCGGGAAGAAGGCCGCGACCCGCTCGAGCCCGGCCGCGAACAGGGTGCGCTGCCGCAGGCCGAGGCGAAGGTTCTCCTCGACCGTCAGCTCGCCGAAGATCGCCTGATCCTGGGGCGAATAGCTGACCGAACGCGCGCTCAGCCGATAGGGGCGGATTCCGGTGACGTCCTCGCCGAGCACGCGGATGCGGCCCTCGCGCGGCGGCAAGAAGCCCATGATCGTCTTCAGCAGCGTCGTCTTGCCCATGCCGTTCTTGCCCAGCACCGCCAATACCGACCCGGCGGGCACCGCCAGGCTGATGCCGCGCAAGACGATCGCCTCGCCGTAGCCGGAGGAGAGCCGGTCGATCTCGAGCGCACCCGCACGCGGATCGGTCATGCCGGCACCGTTGTCGGCTCACCGGTGTAGATGGTGCGCACGAGCTCGGAATTGGTCACTTCATCCACGCTGCCATCGAGCAGGATCCGCCCCTGGTGCAGCACGATGATGCGCGAGCTGATCTCGCGGACGAACTCCAGGTCGTGCTCGATCAGCAGCACGCACAAGCCGTGGTCGCGTACCAGATCGACCAGGATCGTGCCGATCAGCGTTCGCTCGGCCTTGCTTAGCCCGGCCGTCGGCTCATCGAGCAACAAGACGCTCGGCTCGAGCGCCAGCACCATGGCCAGCTCCAACGCCTGCTTGCCGCCGTGCGAGAGATGTTTGACCAGCGTCCCCAGTTGATCCACCAGGCCGGTCGCCTCGACTACGCGCAACGCCGCGGCGGGCAGGTTGATCCGCTCCGCCCGGCGCAGCGGCGACAGGCGCTCGAACCGATACCGCGCGATCCGCAGCGACTCCCCCACCGTCAAGGCGTCGAACACGTTCGGCGCTTGGAACTTGCGTCCCAACCCGAGCCGAACGCAGGCTTCCGGCGGTAAGCGGCCGATCGACTGTCCGCTGATCGTCACGCTGCCGGCGCTCCGCTCCAGCCCGTCGCTGATGCAGCGGATCAACGTCGTTTTGCCGGCGCCATTCGGGCCGATGATGCTGACCAGCTCGCCGGGCCGGGCGGTGAAGTCGATGCCCTCCAGCACACGGAGGCTGCCGTAATGCCGCGCGACGCCCGCGACGACGATGACCGCCGACCCGCTGGCGCCGATGTCGCGGTCCGGCACACGCGCGAGTGCGTAGGTCGGCCCTGCCGCAAGATCGGTCCGCCGCCGGCGCAGGACGCCGAACAGCGCGGGGCCGAGCCCGCCCGGCAGCAGCACGATCACCACGATGAACACCAGGCCGACCACGAGTTGCCAGACGAAGGGCAGTGTCCCGCTGAGGATCGCGCTGACGTAGTCGATCAGCACGGCCGCCACCGCCGGGCCGAGCAGCGTGCCGCGCCCGCCGAGCGCCACCCAGATCACCAGCTCGGTGCCGAACTGGAAGCTGCCGAGGTCGGGCGCGATGACGTCGTTGAAGGCCGCGTAGGCGATGCCGGCCAGGGCGGCCACGACCGCCGACGCGATCAGCAGCATCGTCTTGACCCGCGCGCTGCCGATGCCCGAGTAGCGGCAACGCTGCTCGTTCTCGCGGATCGCGACCAATAGCCGCCCGTAATCGCTGCGCACGAACACGAACCCGGCCGCCGTGATCAGCACCAACGCAACGCCGGCGATGCGGAACCAGGTCGACAGGTCGAGGTCGAACGTATCGAAACCGGACAGGCCGCTACTGCTGCCGGTGACGTCGCCGCCCGAGTAGATGAGCTGCACGAAGATCACCGACTGCACCAGCGTGATCACCGAGATGTAGAGCGGCGAGACGCGCGGTCCGAAGCCGAGCCAGGCCACCAACCCGGCGACCGCCGCCGCCACGGCCGGCCCCGCCACCAACGCGCCCAACACCGTCAGCGTGCCGAAATCGTAGGTGGTGACGGCAAGACCGAACGCATACGCGCCGATGCCGAAGAACGCCGCCTGCCCGAACGACAGGATGCCGGCGTAGCCCCAGAGAATGTCCAGGCTTACCGCGATGCTGCCATACAATAGCGAGCGGATGAGGATGGTCACCGAATATGGGTCCAGCAGCATCGGGGCGACCAGCGCGGCAACCAGCGCGATCCCCCCGACGGCCAGCGCGACCCAGCGCGTCGGCCGTCCTTGCCCGCGGTCAGGCACGGGCGAACCCGCTCGGACGCACGCGCAACAGGATCGCGGCGAGCACGACGATGCTGAGCGAGCCCAACACCGGGCTGCTATAGGTGCTGACCGCCACCTGAGCCCCGCCGAGCACGAGCGATGCGACCGCCAAGCTCGTCAGCGACGTGCCGGAGACCATCACCAGCATGAACGCGTTCAACAGCCACGGCACTCCCATCAGAGGATCGACGCTGAGCAGCGGCGTGATCAGCGCGCCAGCGACCGCGGCGAGGCCGGCGCCGATGCTGAAGGTGAGAAAACGCACGCGCTGGCTGTTGATCCCGAGGCTCTGCGCCAAGGTTTCGTTCATGATCACCGCGCGGGCCGCCAGGCCCAACGGAGTCAACTGGAACACGGCCGCCATCAGCAGCCCGAGCCCGACCGCGATGCCCAGCATCAGCAGGCGATAGAGGGAGTACTGCGTATCGAGCAGGATGAGGGCACCCTGCACCGGGCTCTGCACGAAATTGGTGCCGCGCCCGAAGATCAGCGTGATGAACTGTACGATGACGATGCCCAGCCCCCAGGTCGCCAGGATCGCGTCGAGCGGGCGGCCATACAGCGGCCGCACGATCGCGGCCTCCACCACGGCGCCGAACCCCGCCCCGATGACGAGCGCGAGCGGGATTGCCAGCCACGGGCTGATCCCCCACTGCGTCGCGACCAGCGCGCTGTAGCCGCCGAGCGTCAGGAAGCCGCCATGGGCGAAGTTGATGATCTTCAACACGCCGTAGGTGATCAGCAACCCGGCGGCGACCACGAACAAGATCGCCGCCGTGGTCACGATGTCCAGCGCGAGGTTGGTCACCCGCCTATTTGAGCTTCGGGCACTGACTGCCGGGCGAGACGTTCGGGAACTTCTCGATGACCTTCACGCTGCCGTCGTCTTGCACTTGACCGAGATACATCGTCAGCGCCGCGTGATGCTGCTGGTCCATGGTGATCTTCCCGCGGGCGCCGGTGAACGAGACCTCGGGCAGCGCCTTCAAGACCTTGTCGGAATCGACGCTTCCCGCTTTCTCGACCGCGGCCTTGTAGAGGTAGATGCCGTCATATTCCGGCTCCGAAAGATCATTCGGCGTCTTCATGTCGGCGCCGAATTTCTTCTGCAGTCCGGCGATGAACGCCTTGTTCTCCGGCGTGTCGATGCTGGTCAGGTAGGATTGCGAGATATAGGTCCCCGCCGCGTCGGCGCCGATCGCCTTGGCCGTGCCCTCGTCGACGCCGAGATTGCCGAACAACACGGTGAGGCCCGAGGCGCGGAGTTGCTTGGTGAGCGTCACGTTCGGCGCGCCACCGGCGGTCGAGCTGACCAGGGCATCCGGCTTTTCGTTGCGGATCTTGCTGATCACCGGCGTCCAGTCGGAGGCATCCATCGGCAGGTATTCCTCGCCGATCACCTTGCCGCCCTTGGAGACGATGTATTTACGCGTGAACTCGAGCATGCCACGGCCGAACGCATAGTCGCTGCCGGCCAGGAAGAACGTCTTGGCGTTCTTCTCCTTCATCAGATAGTCGATCACCGGCGCCACCTGCTGATCCGGCACCCAGGCATCGACGAACAGAGACGGGCTGCAGGAACGGCCTTCATACGACGACGTGTAGATGAACGGCGTCTTGCTCCGCGCCACCACGGGCAGCCCGGCGTTGCGGGCGGCACTCGTCTCCATCGTGATGATGACGTTCACCTTCTGCTGCAGGGTCAACGAGGTGAACGCCTTGACGGCGCCATCCGCGCCCGACCCGTCGTCGGCGACCTCGAGCGCGACTTGCCGGCCGAGAATACCCCCCTTGGCATTGATCTCGTCAGCGGCGAGCTGAGCGGCTTGTACCACCGACGGCGCGACCACCGAGTTCGCGCCCGAAAGCCCCACCGGAATGCCGATCTTGATCGGGTCGGCGGCGTAGGAGCGGCCCACCGTCAAAAGAACCCCGGCGGCGATCAGTCCGGACACTCTGCTCATTTTGATCATGGTCATCTCCGACGTCTTTGAATGCAGGGCTGAATACCGAGCCCTCAATGCAATCCCCGAGCCAGCGCGCGAGGCGTTCTGCATCGCCGCCCAGACCCAGTCCGGTGATGCCGGCATTCTCCATCCGCGCCCAAGCCTGCGGATGCACCTCCCACGGCACCCCGGGACCAAACGGTCAGTCTGGTCTCAACACCAGGTGCCCGGGGCCAGCCTCGTCATAAAGGGAGGGGCGCGGCACGGTTCCGAGCGGGAAGATCGGCGATGAGAGCGGCAGATAGTCCGGCAGCTCAGACGAGCGGCGGAGGGAAGGGTCGGCGATGGGGACCGCAGCGAGAAGGGCACGCGTGTAAGGATGGCGCGGGTCTTCGAAGATTGCTGCGCGCGGGCCAATCTCGACGATACGGCCGAGATACATGACGGCGACATTGTGCGAGACGCGCTCGACGACGGCCATGTCGTGGCTGATGAACAGGAACGAGAGGCCGAGGTCGGCTTGCAGCTCCATCAGCAGATTGAGCACTTGCGCCTGGACCGATACGTCGAGCGCGGAGACAGACTCGTCGGCGACGATCAGCTTCGGATTGGGGGCGAGGGCGCGGGCAATGGCGACACGCTGACGCTGGCCGCCAGAGAGCTCGTGCGGAAAGCGCCGGATGAAGTCGCGGGGCAGGCGGACGCGGTCGAACAGGGTGGCGACGCGGTCGGTGATCTCGCTGCGCGATGCGAGGCCGAAATTCTGCAGCGGTTCGGCCACCTGTGCGCCGAGGCGGCGATAGGGGTTGAGCGACGCGAACGGGTCCTGGAAGATCATCTGCATGTCGCGCCGCGCGCGGCGCAGATCGAGGCGGCCGAGGCTTCGCACATCCCAGCCGTCGAGATGGATTTCGCCGGACTCGGGCTCGACGAGACGCAGAATGGAGCGGCCGCACGAGGATTTGCCGCAGCCGGATTCGCCCACGAGGGACATGGTTTGGCCGCGGAACAGGGAGAAACTGACGTCTTCGACGGCGTGCACCTTGGCGACGGTGCGGCGCAGGATGCCGCCATGGACCGGAAAGCGGGTGGTGAGATGCTCGACCCGGAGGAGTGGATCGGCTTGGGCCGGAGGAGACGACGGGGGTGAGGGCTGCGCCGGGCTGACGCCAATGAGGCGCATCGGTTCGGGTTCGGTCTTGCCACGCATATCGCCGAGCTTGGGAACGGCAGCCAGGAGGGCACGGGTGTAGTCTTGCTGCGGGTTGGCGAAGATGCGGTCGACCGACCCTTCTTCGACGATGTCGCCGCGATACATGACCACGACGCGATCCGCCATTTGCGCAACGACCGCCATGTCGTGGGTGATGAACAGCACGGCCATGCCGGTCTGACGCTTCAGACGATCGATGAGGGCGAGGATCTCGGCCTGGATTGTGACGTCGAGGGCGGTGGTGGGCTCGTCGGCGATCAGCAGGCGTGGGCGGCAGGCCATTGCCATCGCGATCACGACCCGTTGGCGCATGCCGCCGGAGAGCTCGTGCGGATATTGGCGCAAACGACGCTCGGGTTCTGGAATGCGCACTTCGCGCAGAAGCTCGATCGCACGCTCGCTTGCCGCGGCACTGGATAAGCCGCGATGCGTGACGAGCCCGTCGGTGAGTTGCCGGCCGATCGTGAAGACCGGGTTCAGCGAGGTCATCGGCTCCTGGAAGATCATGCCGATCTCGTCGCCGCGGATCTGACGCATGGTGGCGGCATCAGTGGACGCGAGGTCGATCGTCGCACCGTCCGCCCGGGTGAAATGTAGGCTCCCTGTGGTGATGCGGCCGCCGCCGAACTCGACCAGACGCATGATGGCAAGCGAGGTGACGGATTTGCCGGAGCCGGACTCGCCGACGACGCACAGCGTCTCGCCGGGTCGGACGGTGAAGCTGACGTCGCGCACGCCGGTGACGAGCCCGCCGTCGGTGTCGAACTCGACGCGTAGATTGGAGACGGCGATGATCGGCTCAGGCATCCGCATCGTGCTGGTCATCGTGCTCTGTCACCGTGCTCTGGGATCCAGCACGTCACGCAGGACGTCGCCGAACATGTTGAGCGCGAGGACCGTGAGTGCGACGGCGGTGCCGGGGACGAGGGCGGTCCAGGGGGCGACATCGAGGTAGTCGCGCGAGGCCTGAATCATCAGGCCCCAGGACGATTGCGGCGGCTGTGTGCCGAGGCCGAGGAAAGACAGGCCTGCCTCGGCAAGGATGGCGAATGCCAGGCTGATCGTGCCTTGCACGATGACCAACGGCAGCACGTTGGGGAGCACCTGGCGGACGATCATGGTCACAGCGGTGGCGCCGGCGGCGCGGGCGGCCTCGACGTAGGGCATCTGAGCCACGCGCAGCGCCTCGCCGCGGATGATCCGCGCGAGGAATGGGGTGAACGCGACGCCGATCGCGACGATCGTATTGGGGACGCTCGGCCCGAGCATGGCGCTGATGGTGAGGGCCAGCAGCAGGGCGGGGAAGCTGAGCATGGCATCGACCACACGCATCAGCACACCGTCGATCCAGCCGCCGACATAGCCGGAGACGATGCCGAGCGGCAGACCGAGCGCGATGCTCATGGCGACGGCGGAGACCGCGATGGTGAGCGACGTGCGGGCGCCGAGCAGGACGCGGTAGAGCAAGTCGCGTCCGAGTTGATCGGTTCCGAGCCAGTGCGCGTCGCTGGGGGGCCGCAGGCGGAGCGCCATGTGCATCTGGGTGGCGAGATTCGGTGCGATCAGCAGCGGCCCGGCGATGGCGACCGCGAGAACCACGAGGATGATCGCCAAGCCGACGAGGCCTTTGGCGCGAAGGAACCGGTGCACGCCGTCAGCCCATCCGGATCCGCGGATCGACCGCCAGATAAAGCAAATCGACGGCAAAGTTGACCACCATGACGACGGCGGCAATGACGAAGATCGCGGATTCGATCAACGGGACGTCGCGGTTGAGCAAAGCCTGATAGGTGACCCAGCCCATCCCGGTGTAGTTGAACAAGGTTTCGACCACGATGATCGAGCCGAACAGGTAGCCGATCTGCAGCCCAGCCACCGTCATCACCGGTCCGATCGCGTTGGCCAGTGCGTACCGCCATACGACGTTGCCCTCGCCCAGACCCTTGGCCCGCGCAACCCGAATGAACTCCTGGTTGAGGATGCCGGTCATCGTCGAGCGGGTGACCCGGGTGAGGTGCGCCATCAGCCCAAGGCCGAGGGACAGCGACGGGAGCAACGCGTGGGTGAGGGCGCCGGCGGGATCGACGAGCGGATCTGAATAGCCGCTCGAGGGCAACCACTGGAGCACGCGGGCGAAGATCAGGATCAGCATGATGCCCCAAAAGAAATCAGGCAGCGAAATGCCGAGTAGGGCCGCACCAGAGGCCGTTGAATCCTGCCACCGGTCACGATGGACCGCCGACCAGACCCCGAGCGGAATCGCGACGACGAGGGCGAAGGCCATCGACATGATCACGAGCAAGGCGCTGGCCGCCATCTTCTGCAGCAGAAGCGGAAGGATATCCGTCTTGAACATCAGCGATTGGCCGAAATGGCCGGATAGGAGGCCACCGAGCCAATGCAAATATTGGATCGGCAGCGGGTCGTAGAGGCCGAGGGACTGTCGCAGGCCCTCGAGCGCGGCCGGGTTGCTCTGGGTGCCGAGGATCATCATGGCGACATCGCCGGGAAGGATGTTGACCACGGTGAACGTAATCACCGAGATCAACAGCAGCGTAATGATGATCGAGACCAGTCGATTGAGAACATAGACCATCGTTCTCGGCTCAGGCGGCGAGCCAGACCTTGTGGAAATTGAGGCCGGTGCCGTTGGGAGCGACGATCGTGTCGAGACCGCCCACGGATCTTTGCGCCCCGATGGTGCCGTTGCGGAACCACAAGATCACGTCGTGGGTCTGGTCGAAGACGCGCTGCTGGACTTGCTTGTAGAGGTCGGCGCGGGCAGTGGGGTCGACGACCTCGCGGGCTTGCTGGGTCAGCTTATCGATCTCGGCATCTTCAACGTTGCGGTAGTTGAAAGCGCCCTTGGAGTTCCACAGGCTATAATAGAGGAAGTCAGGCTCCCACAAACCGAAGAAGTTCATCATGGTGATCTGGAAATCGCGGTTGGTCCAGCACTGGCTGAGCCAGTCGGCCCAGGTGAGTTGTTCGATCTTGAGACTGACCCCTGCCGCGCGGAACCACTCGGCCATGATTTGGGCTGCTTCGACGTGATACGGATAGTTCGTGGTGACTTTGAACACGAGGTTTAGCTTGCCGGGACCGTATCCAGCTTCGGCGAGCAGAGCGCGGGCTTTATCGATGTCCTGGGCGCGATTGTGCAGCGCCGGGTCGAACGAGTTGGAGGTCGGGAAGCTCGGCGAGGCGGTGACCTTACCCTGGTTCCACAGCGCGCCCTGCAGCAACTCGGCCTTGTCGATGATGAGGTCGCAGGCGAGGCGCACCCGAGGATCTTTGAACGGCTCGAATTTGTGGTTCAAGTTGATGAAGTCGAAGTTGAGCGGGAACCATTTCAATGTCTGGATCGCGGCAATTTTGTTGATCGCATCGACGCGGTCGGCGGGGATGTCGTTGATGAGATGGAACTCGCCGGTCTGCAGACCGGTCAGGCGCACGGTCGGCTCGGTCACCTCACGCTCGATGAGGCGGTCGATGTAGGCCGGTCCCTCCCAGTATTCATCGAAACGGACGAGTTCGGTCTCATGGCCGAATTCGCGGCGGACGAACTTGAATGGACCGGCGCCGATGGGGGTGGCCGACTGTTTGTCACCGGAATCCTTCGGGATGATGGCGCCCGCACCGTTCTCGGAAATCCGGCTCAGGAATGGGGCATTCACCCGCTTCATCTTGACGGTGACCGTCAGCGGATCGGGTGTGTCGATCGTGTCGACGTCGTTGAATACTTCGTAGCTGACGGCGCCGGTCTTGCGATCTCTTACGCGCTCGAACGAATATTTGACGTCACTCGAGCTCAGCGTGGAGCCGTCGTGAAATTTTACGTTCGGACGCAGCTTGAACGTGAAGGTGAGGAGGTCGGGGCTGGTATCGAAGCTCTCAGCGAGGGCAGGGACCAGCCGAAGGTTCTTATCTGGCTTGACCAGGGTCGCGTGGATGTTCTGCAGCAACCGCCCGCTCGCGGCGGTGCCGGACTGATGGATGTCGAGGTTCTGCGTGGTCTCCGAATGGCCCCAAATCAGCGTGCCCCCCTTCTTTGGCGCCGGCTGGGCGGCGGCGGGAGACAGACGGGTGCCAATGGCACTGATGGCAGCGGAGGCGGCGAGGAAGTCTCTGCGGTGCATGTTTTATGCTCCTTCTTTGTCAACAGGCGAAAGTGGAGCGCTCGGCCGCGACCCCCAACAGGCGAACGCGATGTCGGTCTCGCCCTGCGGACACGAGACATCGACCGCCGTGAAATGGAGCGGCGCAGGTCGAGGGGGCGTGGTCGTCGCGAGGCGGGGATCGAAGCGGGACGCGGCCGGCATGTCGTTGGCGAGCCCTCCGTATCGTCCAGCAACTGCGCGCGCTCGCCCGGCGTGTAGCTCGCGGCCGACAGCATTTCCGCCGCCTCGATGATGTCGACAGTGATCACGGAAGGCATCGACGATCCTCGCGGTTGTTTCAGCGCCAGGTTAGGCACGCCTCTCATGGTCGTTAATGCAAAACTAATGCCACACAGAACCCGTGGTGGATGCGAGGTTGCCGGCGACGCGGCGTCCCGGGGTGGCTCGATCGCGAGTAAGCGTGCCCAAATCTGGCCCGAAATCATCAGCGGCAGTGCTTCAACGAAGACAGGCGTCCGACCTGCGTGACCGTCGTGTGCTCATTCTGCCAGCATAATCGCAAGATAGCCTACGATGTCAGCGCAAGCTGTGGCGGATGTCGAGATAGGCGGCCAGCGCCTTTTTGACGACCGGAACCGGCACCAGGCCGACATAGCCCTGCCCGAGCAGCGTCGGGCAGGCTTTGCCGACCCCGCTACCAACAATTTTGTCGAACCGGTTCAGCATTGGCCGCGTCGCTCTTCGCGTAACCGTCCTGGGGCCGGGTCAGGACTCACCGCAAGCTGCTTCGCCTGCTCCATAATCTTGGTCAGCTACCCCGGGCGGGTAACACTTTCGTAAGAACTGTCGGCTACCCTGCTTTGGAGAAGATTTCTCGAAGAGGATTCCGTGAAGAACATACCCGTCGTTGCAAAGTTTCTGGTGATGATCGCTGTCATCTCCCTTTTCGTAGGCGGGGTCGCGTTCTACACGACCAACGGGTTGCGCCAGGTCGACAACGCATATTCCGCGCTCCTGGACCATGAGGCGCGCGGATCCCTCTACATGGCACGTTCTAACCGCGCGTTGTTCGAGACGCGCAGCACGATCGCTACGTTGATGATGACCACCAACCCCGAGGATGTCCGCAAGATCGACGGCGAGCTCACGGAAGCGATCGCGCGACTGAATGATTTCCTCAACCAGGCTGTGGCGGCGGTCCCGAACGACACCGAAATCCCCAAGCTCAAGGCTGCAGCCAATTCCGTAATCACCAATGATTGCGCCGAGTCGATCCGGCTAGGTCGCGCCGGAGCCAGTGCAGCAACGCCTGATCTACTGTTGAATCAGCAGCAATACTTGCGAGCCTGCGAGGCGAAGTTTGCACCCGTCAGCGCCCAGTTCACCGCGACGACCACGAGACTCATCAAAGCCAGCGACACGCTGGACGACCACCTGACCGACGTCACGAACGGTACCGTCACCACAACCTTCGCGGTCATCGCAACCGGCTTGCTGCTCGTGGTGGTGATCAGCTTCTTCGTCATCCGCACCTACATCACCGCGCCGCTCGGCGCGCTGGCGGAGGTCATGCGGCGCCTGGCCAGCGGCGACAACGGCGTTGTGGTCGTGGGCGAGGACCGTAAGGACGAGATTGGCGCGATGAGCAAGACGGTCCAGGTGTTCAAGACCGCCGCCATCGAGAAGGTCCGCTTGGAAACCGAGGCCGCCACTCAACGCGATGCCACCGAGGTTGAGCGGGAGGCGCGGGCGCGCGAACTCGCGCAGGTGGTCGACGGCGTCGCGACCGGGCTTTCGAAACTGTCGCAGGGTGATCTGGTCTACCGGCTGGAAGACGCATTCGCCGCCGAATACGAGAGGCTGCGCCACGATTTCAACGAGGCGATGACCAAACTATCTGAGACGATGAGCGTCGTCTCCAACAACGCGTCAGCGATCCATTCCGGCACGGGCGAAATCTCCACCGCAGCCGATGACCTGTCACGCCGAACCGAGCAGCAGGCCGCCAGCCTTGAGGAGACCGCTGCCGCGCTCGATGAGATCACCGCCACCGTGCGCAAGACAGCCGAAGGCGCCACGCGGGCCCGCGAGGTGGTCGGCGTGGCCAAGGACGACGCCCAGAAATCCGGCGAGGTCGTGCGTGAGGCGGTGTCGGCGATGAGCGGCATTGAAAAGAGCTCCAACCAGATCGGCCAGATCATCGGCGTGATCGATGAGATAGCGTTTCAGACCAACCTGCTCGCCCTCAATGCGGGGGTCGAGGCGGCGCGGGCGGGTGATGCGGGACGTGGGTTCGCCGTGGTTGCCTCCGAGGTGCGCGCCTTGGCCCAGCGCTCGGCCGAAGCAGCAAAGGAGATCAAGGCCCTGATCTCGGCCTCCGGGCAGCAGGTCTCTAACGGCGTGCAACTGGTGGGAGAGGCCGGCCGTGCGCTTGAACGCATCGCCGTTCAGGTGACCGAGATCAACGGCGTGGTGACCGAGATCGCCGCCAGCGCCCAAGAGCAGGCCACAGCGCTGAACGAAGTCAACACCGCGGTCAATCAGATGGACCAGGTCACACAGCAGAACGCCGCCATGGTCGAACAGACCACCGCGGCCAGCCACAGCCTGGCGCACGAGGCACAGGAGCTCAGTCGTCTCATTGCGCAGTTCAATGTTGGCGTGGAAGGCCAGGCGGCACTCCATCGTCCGGCGGGTTCGCCCGCCACTCGGAAACCGGCGCAGGCCCCGGCCAAGCGTCCCGCGTTGAAATCCGTCGCCAGCCAGGGCGGGGGTAGTGCGGCCAGAAAGCCCCAGCTGGTCGTCCACGACGGGTGGGAAGAGTTCTGAGCGTCGGCGAGAAGGCTGAGCAACCATCATGATGATCGACACACGCCGACCCGGCCCGCAAGCTCTGCCTCTACCGGAGTTGCTCGACCTGAGAGCGGCCCTGCCTCTGCGCCAGGCTTTACTCGAGCGCCGGGGCGAAGACCTGGAGGTGGATGCCTCCGGTGTCCGCCGGCTTGGCGCGCTGTGTTTGCAGGTCCTGCTCTCAGCCATGTCCACTTGGGCGGCCGATAGCCGCCAGTTAGTCTTCCTCAATCCGTCCCCGGCCTTCGTCGAAGGTCTGGACCGCCTTGGCGTCGCCCAGGGCGCCCTATGACCGGAGCGCGTCCCATGTCCTTGACCGTGTTGACCGTTGACGATTCCCGCACCATGCGAGACCTCTTGAAGGCGGCTTTGTCGCAAGCCGGGTTCGGAGTGATACAAGCCGAAGATGGCGTCCACGGTCTGGAAGTGCTCCACGCACAAGACCGAACTCCGGACGTCATCGTCACAGACATCAACATGCCACGTATGGACGGCTTCGGGTTCATCACGGCCGTGCGCGCGAACCCCGCCGCACGGGCTACGCCGATCCTGGTGCTGACGACCGAAAGCGACGCCGAGAAAAAGGCCCGCGCCCGTGCGGCCGGCGCGACTGGTTGGATCGTCAAGCCGTTCAGTCCCGAGAAACTGGTGGACGCCGTCCGCCGCGTGGCCGCTTAGGACGCATCACCGTGGATCCAATGGCCGCCATTCGCGAAACATTCTTCCAAGAGTGCGAGGAAGGACTCGGCGATCTCGAAACCGGTCTCCTGCGGATGGAGGCGGGTGATACCGGGCTGGAGACCGTCAACTCGGTGTTCCGCGCGGTACATTCCATCAAGGGCGGGGCCGGTGCATTCGGCCTGGACGCGCTCGTCCGCTTCGCCCACGCCTTCGAGACCACGCTCGACGGCGTGCGCGCCGGGCGGCTTAACCCCGACGCCGTCCTCGTCGCGGTCATGCTGCGGGCCAACGACATACTCGCCGATCTGGTGACCGCCGCACGCGACGGCGTCGAATTTAGCGAAGAAAGCGTCCAAGCTTCGGTGACCGAGTTGCACGTCGCCAGCGGCAAGCTCGAGCCCGGCTCCGACGCGGCCGACGACGACGGTATGGGCGATTTCACCTTCACCCCCCTGCTTGTCGACGATGCCGTGCCGGACCCGGCGCAACGTGACTGGATCATCCGCTTCGTCCCGAACGCCTCGCTGTACGTCAACGCCAACGATCCACTCCTGCTGTTCCGGGAACTCGCCAATCTCGGCGTCCTGCAGGTGACGCTAGACGCGAGCGCTGTGCCGCAACTGGACGCGCTGGATCCGGAAGGCGCCTACCTCGCTTGGTCGTTGGAGCTGGCCACGTCCGCCACGGAAGCGGCGATCCGCGAGGTGTTCGATTTCGTCGAGGGTGACTGCAGCCTCGACATCAGTCCGCAAACAGATGTTGTGTCCGAAGAGGCCGCAAGCGGCACCAGCGAGGCCGATATCATGGCGTTGATCGCAAGCGTGACCGCGACCGCGCCGTCATCTTCGCGGGAGCCCGAGCCTGCGCCCGCATCGCTGCCGGACGTCGCCCTGGCCGCCGAAGCCACGGCGGCGGCCAGCGGCGACGGGGTAATCGCAGTGAAATCGGCGCGAAAACCGGAAGCTCAAGCGGCGGGTCCCACGCCGACCATTCGGGTCGACCTCGATCGCGTCGACCGGATGATCGATTTGGTCGGCGAGTTGGTGATCAACCAGGCCATGCTCAGTCAGCGGATCAGCGAGGCCGGGCTGGCGCGTGCCTCGGCGGCGATGACGGCGCTCGACGAGTTGGAGAACCTGACCCGCAATCTCCAGGACAGTGTCATGGCTATTCGTGCGCAGCCGGTGAAAAGCGTGTTTCAGCGAATGCCCCGCTTGGTGCGCGAAACCGCCGCGCTGGTGAACAAGCATGTGCGCCTCGTCACCGAGGGCGAGAACACCGAGGTCGACAAGACCGTGATCGAGCGGCTGTCCGAGCCGCTGACCCACATGATCCGGAACTCGATCGATCACGGCATCGAGACGCCGGAGGTGCGCCTTGCCGCCGGTAAGGCGGCCGAGGGTGTGGTGCTGCTCTCGGCGCGGCACCGCTCTGGCCGTATCGTGCTCGAGATCTCCGATGACGGCGCAGGCATCAACCGGGCGCGTGTGCGCCAGATCGCAGTCGAGAAAGGCCTGATCAGCCCAGAGGCGACGCTCAGCGACGAAGAGACGGACAACCTCATATTCATGGCAGGCTTCTCTACCGCCGCCACGGTATCGGACATCTCCGGGCGAGGTGTCGGCATGGACGTCGTGCGCCGCGCGATCCAGGCTCTCGGCGGGCGCATTACCATCGTCTCGCGGCCAGGGCAGGGCTCGACGTTCACACTGAGCCTGCCACTGACGCTGGCGGTGCTGGACGGCATGGTCGTCAGCGTCAACAACCAAACACTGGTAGCGCCGCTAACCGCCATGGTGGAGACCTTGCAGCCCAAACCCGGCGAGGTCTACAGCCTGGGCGAGGGCTATGTGATGAAGATCCGCGGCGCCTATCTCCCGCTGATCGATGTGGGAGCGGCGCTGGGCTATCGCCGCACGCCGCTTGACCCGTCCGAGGGCGTGGCGCTGCTCGTCGAGACCGAGGGCGGCGCCCGCTCGGCCTTACTGGTCGATGCCATTCAGGGACAGCGCCAGGTCGTAATTAAAAGCCTGGAGGCGAACTTCCAACACGTGCCTGGCATTGCTGCCGCAACAATACTGGGCGACGGGCGTGTTGCACTGATCCTCGATATCGACGCCGTGGTTGCGCGCGGTAGTAACCGCGACGCCGCCCTCACCCCGCCTCCCTCTCCCTCTCTCGCGCTCGCAGGCTGATCGCCATGGAAATTCAGACTATCGCCTCCAACCCGCCGGGCCGCGAGTTGATCGCTTTTCGCGTCGGTCAGCAGGAATTCTGCGTCGACGTGCGTTCGGTGCGGGAAATCCGCGGCTGGACGCCGGCAACCAGCCTGCCGCACACGCCCGCCTATGTATGCGGCGTCATCAACCTGCGCGGCGCCGTACTGCCCATCATTGATCTCGCTCAGCGCCTCGGATTCGGCGCATCCGACCCCAGCGCCCGCCATGTCATCATCGTGACTGAAATTTCCAGCCAACTCGTAGGCCTGCTGGTGGAGGCCGTTTCCGACATCCTCACCGTTACCGACGAGATGGTGCACCCGACTCCAGATGTCGCCTCCGAACTCGCCAAGATCTTCCTGCGCGGCGTCATGACCGTGGAGGGACGCATGGTCAGCCTGCTCGCGCTCGACCGCGTTCTCCCAACGTCGGCGTTGGATGCGGTGGCCTGACACCATGAATGCCGTATCTCGGGAAAGCTTGGTTTCGGGCGACTACGTGATGACTGCCGAGGATCTCCGCCGCATCACCGCACTGCTGTACGAGAGTTCCGGAATAGTTATGAACCAGGCGAAGGCAACGCTGGTTTACTCTCGGCTCGCCAAGCGGCTACGGAAGTTAGGACTCGACAACTTTCGCCAGTATTGCCAGTTGGTTGGAAGCGTCGAGGGTGCGGACGAGCGCAAACAGATGCTCTCGGCCCTGACTACCAACCTGACTCGTTTCTTCCGCGAGCCACATCATTTCCGCGATTTGCGCGAGCGCGTGTTGCCGGCGCTGCTGCCAGGCTTGCGCCAGGGTGGGCGCGTGCGGGTGTGGTCGGCCGGTTGCTCGAACGGCGCGGAACCGTATTCGATCGCCATGACCCTCCTGGATGCGGTCCCGAGCATTCTCGACTACAATTTGCGTATTCTCGCCACCGACATCGATTTCCGAATGGTCGAGGCCGGCCGCGAAGGCGTCTACGATGCCGAGCAGGTCAAAGACGCCCCGCGCCAATTGGTAAGTCGCTGGATGGTGCCCATGCGCGACGAGAACGGCCCGACGTTCAGCGCCGGCGACGAGATGCGCAAGCTGGTCAGCTTCCGCGAACTTAACCTGATCGGAGACTGGCCGATGAAGGGCGGGTTCGACGTCATTTTCTGCCGCAACGTTGCGATCTACTTCGACGAGGAAACCCAGAGCGGCATCTGGGCGCACTTCGTCAAGAAGCTCGTGCCGGGCGGACAGCTCTATATCGGCCACTCCGAGCGTATCGTGGGCCCCGCGCAGGCGCTGCTCCGCAATGTCGGCGTGACGGCCTATCAACTCACCAAGGTCGCCGCATGAGCATCCGGACGCTGATCATCGACGATAGCGCCACCATGCGCGCCTTGATCCGATCAACCCTGTCGCGCGCGCCCGATATCGAGATCGTGGGCGAGGCTGCCGATGCCTTCGAGGCACGGGCCGCGATCAAGTCGCTCAATCCTGATGTCGTGACACTCGACGTCGAAATGCCCAATATGAATGGGCTTGAATTTCTCGAAAAGATCATGCGCCTGCGGCCAACACCCGTGGTCATGTGCTCGTCCATGACTCACCGCGGCGCCGAGACGGCGTTGCGCGCTTTAGAGATCGGCGCGGTCGACTGCGTCGGGAAGCCCCGGGGGGAGGTGGGCGACTTTGACGGATTGGTCGACAAAGTGCGCGCCGCCTCGCAAGCGCGCCTGCGTTTCCCGGTCGATACCACACCGCCGCGGCCACCCCCGGATTTCCGCCCGAACGGCAAGCTGGTTGCGATCGGTTCGTCCACCGGCGGTGTAGAGGCCCTGATCCAATTGCTCTCTGGATTTCCTACCAACTGCCCGCCCACGGTCATCGCCCAACACATGCCTCCGACCTTCACACGCAGCTTCGCCGCCCGGCTGGATCATCTCTGCGCTGCCAAGGTGGAGCAGGCCCAGGAGGGTGCTCCGCTGGAAGCCGGCCGGATCTATCTAGCACCAGGCGGCGAGACCCACCTGCTGATCGAAGGCCGGGCTCGGCTGCGCTGCAGGCTACACGCCGGGCCGACCCGTAACGGTCACCGGCCTTCGGTGGATGCATTATTCGACAGCGTTGCCGCGGTCGCCGGAGCCGAAGCAATCGGCGTGATCCTGACCGGCATGGGGCGCGACGGAGCACAGGGCCTGCTCGCCATGCGCCAGGCCGGCGCCCGTACGCTCGGGCAGGACGAAGGCAGCTCCGTCGTCTACGGGATGCCGAAAGTAGCCTTCGAAATCGGTGCGGTCGAGCGTCAAGCCCCGCTCTCACGACTATCCACGCACATCCTCGCCTTAGCCCAAACCTGTTCAGGTTCCGGAGTCTAACCTTATGCCCGTTGCTGCTAGCCTGAGCTGTTTGGTCGTCGATGATCAGATCACAATGCGCCAACTCGTGCGCCAGGGACTGTCCACCCTAGGCGTCAGCGACGTCGAGGCCGCCAGCAACGGCGAGGACGGTCTGCGCATGGTGATAAGCCGCAAGACTAGCCTGGTGATCTCGGACTTCAACATGCCGGGGATGGACGGGATTGGCCTGTTGCGCGCCATCCGCGCCTATCCGCCGATCGCCAAGACCCCGTTCATTATGCTGACCGGCCGGGCCGACCGGGAACTAGTCGAACAGGCGGTGAAGTATGGCGTCAACAACTACCTCGTAAAACCATTCACGGTACAGACGCTCAAAGAGAAGATAGAAGCCGTGTTCGGGCGGCTGACGTGAGCGCGCCACGATGAACCAGCGCGGCGCCAGTTCCCTTTTGGCGCGACCTGCCAGCTTTGCGGTGATCCAGGGCGAGCGTCGGATCGCCGACCGCGAGGATGTCGTACTGACGACACTGCTCGGCTCCTGCGTCGCCGCTTGTATCTGGGACTCGCCCCAGCAGGTGGGAGGCATGAACCATTTTCTGCTGCCGGACCGAGGGGCCCACAGCGTGAGTTGCGGCGTGCATGCCATGGAGCTTTTGATCAACGACTTACTCAAACTGGGCGCCAGCCGCTCGCGGATGCAAGCCAAGCTATTCGGGGGCGCCTGGATCCGCCACGGGCTGACGGATATCGGCGACCAAAACGCCAGCTTTGCGGAGCGTTTCCTGGCGGACGAAGGTATAGCCCTGGTTGGAAGCAGCATGCGTGGCGACCGAGGCCGGCGAGTGCAGTTCTGGCCAATGACGGGTCGAGCCCGCCTATCCTTTATGGATCGTAACGATCCTGTTCCCGTGTCCCCGCCGCTCGCGCGGGAGTGTGGCGAGTTGGAAATGTTTTGATGGCGTGCCTGCCCAGACCCGAGCTCGCGCCATCCACGCCGGACAACGCGGCCATGGGCGACGTGTTGGCCCGGACTGCTAGCGAGTTGCGCCTGATAGCGGGTCTAGCGCAAACGCTTCAGGTCACGATTTCTCCCCTGCTGGCGCGCGCGAGCCCAGACACCGCGGCGGCGCAGAACCTCGACATGCTAACTCAGCTTGTCGAAGGGCTCGCCGCGTTCATCACCGGCCTTGGTGAGGGTTGCCCACCGGACTGGACAGCCTCAACCCAAGCCGCAGCGAGGCTCGGACTGCACGATCAGAAGCTCCGCCTGTGTTCGCCATCCACTCCGCAAAACGAATACGTCGATGCAGGCGCGTTGGAGCTGTTCTAGTGAACCTGACGCTTGCACCGAAGCGTTAGGTGATTCGGTCGCCAAACGAAAGCTAGTTCAGCATCTCTAGGATCGACTCCTATCACGCTGCATGAGCAATTTTGTAGGTCCAGTGATGGACGACTGGGTCGCGGTTAATGTCATCGAGGTAGGAAACGATCCGGGCTTTCAGTTCGGCCTTCGACGCGACGCGGACGTGACGGAGCATCGAGCGGGCCATTTTGGAGAAGAAGCAAGGCCTGGATTGGACCAACTGGGAGAAGCTGCAAGCAGGGACGTTCCTCGGCGAAATGCTCGCTGACGATCCGGTGCGTGGTGGCATGAGTACAGATACTGGCGACCTGATCGAGCCACTGGCGGAACTGGCCGTTGAGATCGTCGCGGTTACCGAAGCTGCGTCCGAGGAAAAAACCCTCGCGGATGTAGCGGAACGACCGCTCGATCTTGCCCTTGGTCTTGGCCCGATATGCGTTGCAGGCCTTTGGCAGATAGTCGTAATGGCGGGCGAACCCGACCAGGGTCCGGTTATAGACGATGTGGCCGAGCTCCGAACCGTCCTGCGGCGCCTCGCGGTCGACCGTGGTTTCCATCCGGTCGTAGAGGATTTCGGCCGGCGCGCCGCCCAACGTCTCGAACGCCGCGGCATGCCAGCGCAGCACGGTCTGCATGTCCTGCTGCGGCACGAACCGACCCCACAGCATGCGGCTGTGGCCCAGCACCAGCGAGAACAGTCAGACCACCCGCTCGACGCCCGGCTCGTCGGTGAACACCGTGCGGGAATGCGCGAGGTCGACCTGGGCCTGGCGACCCGGCAGCGTCTCGAACCGAACCTCGAAACCCGCGGATGCACCCGGCCGGATGCCGCGGAGAAAGACGTTGACCATGGTGTCGCCGCCATGAGGTCAAGGGAGACTGAGCCTCCATTGCTCAGTCTTCGGCATGGCCAGCGGTGTTGCCCTGGCCGCGGCCGACCGACCAGACCGGGTCAGGCTTACGCCACATGGGCTTGTCGCGCATAGCAGCGGCGAGCGCCTCGGCCTGGATGTCGAGAAAACGCTCGCCCTTCGCCGCCGTGGCCGAGCGCGGGTCGCCGCGCACGCCGGTGACGGGCGCGCGCTCCGAAAAGCTCCAGAAACGGCTGAACCCGTCATATTTGGGCACCGGCTCCGGCCGTTGCCGCACCGCCTCGTCGAACCGGTCGGCACGGACCAGCTCGGGCGCTACGGCCAGCATGACGGACGTCTCGCCCTCGCACGCATGCGCCGGCGTTTCCTTGGTCTCCGCGATCTCGGCAACCCGATCGCGGGTCAGAAACCACGGCGTGCAGGCGATCACCGGCAAGCCATAGTCGTGCGCCAGCTCGCGCGCGGCGACCGCGAGCGGATCGATGTTGCCACCATGCCCGTTGACGATCAGCAAGCGCGCGAAGCCAATCGCCCGCAGCGAACGCACGACGCCGCTCAGCACGCCCCGCAGCTCGGTGAAGTTGAGGCTGATCGTGCCGCCGAACGGCAGGTGATGTTCGCTCATCCCGGTCCAGAGCCCGGGCAGCACCAGCACCGGCATCTCGTCAGCGACCAAGCGCGCGGCCCGGATCGCGGCGGCGCTGGCGCTGGCCGTGTCGGTGATGACCGGCAGATGCGGCCCGTGCTGCTCCAGCGAGCCGATCGGCAACACCGCCAACGCGTCGCTCCGGCCGGCCACGGCGCGGATCTCCGGACCGGTCAGCTTGGCCCACTCCACCTCGTTGCTCATCGAACCCTCCTCCATCATACCTGCTCATCAGGTCACAGCAGGAGAACCCGGCGCAATGAGCAAGCAGATGAAGCTCGGACTGTCGATGCGCTATCTCGGTTACCACGACGCCGCCTGGCGGCATCCGGACGTGCCGGCCGGCGGGTCCTCCGATTACGAGCACTTCCTGCGCTGCGCCCGTATGGCCGAGGACGCGAAGTTCGACATGGTGTTCTTCGCCGACGGCCTCGGCGTCCGCGCCAACGACAATCCGCCGGGCTCGCTAAGCCACTCCAACCGCAACGTGGAGCTGGAGCCGTTGACGCTGCTCTCGGCCATCGCGCCGATGACCAAGCATATCGGCCTCGTGAGCACGGCCTCGACGACCTACAACGAGCCCTACCACATCGCCCGCAAATTCGCCTCGCTCGACCACATCAGCCGCGGCCGCGCCGGATGGAACGTGGTGACGTCGTGGTCGGAGCAGGAAGCCTGGAACTTCAGCCGGTCGCAGCACCTCGACTACGACACGCGCTACGAACGGGCGCGCGAGTTCGTTGATGTGGTCACCGGGCTGTGGGATAGCTGGGAGCCGGATGCGTTCGTGCACGACAAGGCGAGCGGCCAGTTCTACGACCCGGCCAAGCTCCACACGCTGCATCACAAGGGCAAGCACTTCCAGGTGCGCGGCCCGCTGAGCGTCAAGCCGACGCCGCAGGGGCGGCCGATCCTGGTCCAGGCCGGCGCCAACGCGATGGGCCAGGAGATCGCGGCGGCCGATGCGGACGTGGTCTATGCGTCCAACAACGATTTTGGCGCGGCCAAGGAATACTACGCCTCGGTCAAGGGCCGCATGGCCAAGTACGGCCGCGACCCCGATCTGCTGAAGATCATGCCCGCTTTGGTACCGATCGTCGGGCGCACGGAGGCTGAAGCGAAGGCCAAGCTCGAACAGTTGCAGTCGTTGATCGACCCGCTGGCCGGGTTGGCGCGGGTCCATGGACTGATGGGCGACCTGTCGGGGCATGATCTGGACGGGCCGGTGCCGGAGCCGGTCAACGCGAAGATGAAGTCCATGGCCTATAGCTGGTGGGAGCGGTCCAAGCGCGAGGGGCTGACGATCCGACAGATGTACAGTGAATACGCGATCGGCGAGGGCTTCCGGCTGATCGGCACGCCGGCCCAGATCGTGGACACGATGGAGCATTGGATGGACGCGGGTGCGGCGGACGGGTTCAACATCACGCCGACGCACCTGCCGGGCGGCATGGAGGACTTCGCCGCGTTGGTCGTCCCCGAGCTGCGACGGCGGGGCCTTTTCCGCCTAGAGTATGAGGGCGCCACCTTGCGCGAGAACCTCGGCCTACCGCCATACCGGAGCCGCTGGGCGCGTTAGTCTAAGCCGGACCCTAAGGGAATGACATAACACCCTAGCTCAGGAAGGTGAACCGCCATGACGGAGCTGGTCTTCCTCCACGGCGCACCCGCCAGCGGCAAGCTGACGGTCGCCAAGGCGCTGCTCGGCATGCTGACCGGCCGCTTGCTGGACAACCACGCCGCTATCGACTTCGCGCGCACGGTGTTCGACTTCGGCGCCCCCGGCTTCTGGCACCTGGTGCATGCCGTCCGGCTGGCCGCGTTGAGCACCGCGGTAGAGCACGACGTGCCGCTGGTGGTGGCCACGTCCTGCTACTCCGAACCGGAAGATCGCACCCGCTTCGAGGAGTTTAGGGCCGTCGTCGAACGGGGTGGCGGCAGGATCGCGCCCGTCTTCCTTCACTGTCCCGACGAGGAAGCCCGCCGCCGGATCGGCAACCCCGACCGGGTGCAGCGGCGCAAGATCACGTCCGTGGAAGGATGGGAACGGTTTACCGCCCGCTGGACGATGGCGCCGGTGCCGCAGCCCGACTGCTTGATGATCAACACCGGGCAGCACGCACCCGAGATCGCCGCACAGGAGATCGTCCGCCATTTCGCCCTGAACCAGACGGACCTGGCTGTCGACGGGAGCGCCACGGTGTTCGACGTCGCCTCGTGCCGTGCGGCGGCCCGGGCCGGGCACCTGGAGGATTGGCTGCATCGCTACCTGCGGAGCGGACCGTGGGCAAACCTCGGGCTGAGCGACGGGCTGCGCCGGTGCCCGCGCAATTGGATCGGACCGGTGCTGCTGCGGCTGAACGCGTTGGAGCGGTGCTGCGGCCCGGAGCCGGAGATGGAATACCGCGAGAACGCCGAAACGTGGCACTGCAGGGTAAGTGTAATGGCGGCCGGCCTGACGGACCCAACGACGCTGCCGCCACTCATCGTCGAGTGGAAAACGGGCCGGCTGAGCGTCCGCGACGGCAGTCATCGTCACGCCGCGGCCACCCGGGCCGGCTGGCCGGCCCTATGGGCCGTCGTGTGGTTCAGCGACCCGGCCCAGGGCCGCGCCGTCGAGCTGGCTGTGGCACAGGCGGTTGCTTGCACCGCCCGCGGGAGTGGAACGACACTCGCCGACACGTGCCCGAGCGACAAGGATGTCGGACCAGTCGGGAGGACCGGTGATGCACCCCACCGCTGATCAACTGTGCGCCTTCGCCGAGCGGGGCTATGTCGTCCTGCCCGGCGTCGTGCCTCCATCCCTGCTCGACGACGGCCTTGGTGCGATCGACGGGCTGGTCGCGCGCGAGCCGCCGCCGCCCGAGCGTCGCGGGCACCACTTCTACTGGCTCGGCGACCCGGCCCCGTCCGGCCCACTGCTCCGCCTGTTCACTGTCGGCGGCACTCTCGTCGCTGCCGACACCATGATTCTGCCGCTGCGGATGGAGGCGCCACGCCAGGTCCAGGTCTCGCTCAACATCCCGCCCAACCCTCGTGGTCCGGGCGGCCCGCACCTGGACGGCCTGACCCCGGCCGAGCCCGATGGACGTCCCGGCACGTTCACCTTGCTCGCGGGCGTGTTCCTGACCGACCAGACGGAGGACGATATGGGCAACCTGTGGGTGTGGCCGGGCACGCACCGGATCTTTGCCGCCCACCTTCGCGCGCACGGGCCGGATGCACTGCACGGCATGGCATGGCGCACCCCGTCTTAGGCCTGCCGGCGCCGGAGCAGGTCCGCGGCCGGGCCGGCGACGTGCTGCTCGCGCACTACCTGCTGGGGCACAACATGGGACGCAACACGTCGGCAGCGGTGCGCCGGGCCGCCTATGCGCGGCTGCGCGCCCAGGGGCGTGGACCGGCGCTGGGACTCAAAGCCAGGACGGATCAACACCTGGGCCCGTCTAGCCGGCACCAACGGCGAGCCGGTCGACGATATCGCCTTTCTGCGCGCTCTGATCGACCACTTGGTGGCCGACGAGAACGGCGATCCGGCGCGGGTGTACGTGGCGGGCGTTTCGTCTGGCGGCTATTTGGTGGCACGCGTTGCTTGCGAGATGGGGGACAAGGTGGCCGCCGTTGCTGACGTGATCGCGACGGCGGTCCGCGCCGAGTTCCAATCCTGCAACCCGCATCCGGTGCCCTTCGCGCTCATCGCCAGCACCACTGATGACACCAACCCCTACGGTGGCCAGCGCGGGGACGAGTTGACCCGGCTGGCGTCGGCGCCGGAGACGGCGTTCTTCTTCGCCAAGCACAATGGCTGCGCCACGCGGTCGGAAACGCCCCTGCCGCACGCAGAGCGAGAATGGGAATCGACCGTGTCGCTCATCCGGTTCGGCGGCTGCACCGATGATGCCGAAGTGCTGTTCTACCGGGTGGACGGCTCGGGCCACAGCGTGCCCTCGACGGCGCCGATCGAGGCCACCGGGTGGGATGCGTCCGGACGGCGCAATCGCGACATGGACACCGCGGCAGTGCTGTGGGCGTTCTTCCGCGAGCACCGGCTGCGGCCGGTGAGTCCAGGTCAATGAGCAGGGACTATCACCTACGAGCCAACTTCAACTAATACCGCACTAAAGCACGTGCGAGAGGAACTCGCGCGTGCGTGCTTCGCGTGGGTCGGCGAGCATCTCGCGCGGATGGCCACGCTCAACCACCAAGCCATCGGCCATGAACGCCAAATCGTCGCCGACCTCGCGGGCGAAGGCGAGCTCGTGCGTCACGACGATCATCGTCATGCCGGAGGCGGCCAGGTCGCGCATCACCGCCAGCACCTCGCCGACCAGTTCAGGGTCGAGCGCCGACGTCGGTTCGTCGAACAGCATCAGCTCCGGGTCCATCGCCAGCGCCCGCGCGATGGCGACGCGCTGCTGCTCGCCGCCGGAGAGCTGGGCGGGGAAGCTCCCCGACTTCGCCCCGAGGCCGACGCGCTGCAGCAGCTGCAGGCCGCGGTCGCGGGCTTGCTGACGCGGCACGCCCTTCACGCGGATCGGCGCCTCGACGATGTTGCCCAGCGCGGTCATGTGCGGAAACAGGTTGAATTGCTGGAACACCATGCCGACCCGGCGCCGCATGCGGGCGATCTGCCGCTCCGGCAATTCATACAAGCGGCCGCCGCGCTCGCGGTAGCCGACCAATTCGCCCGCGACCCAGAGCCGCCCGGCGTCGATCCGCTCCAGATGGTTGATGCAGGAGAGCAGCGTGCTCTTGCCCGAACCGGACGGTCCGATGATGCACATGACGCTGCCGGGTGCCACGTCGAGATCGATCCCGCGCAGGACCTCGCGCTCGCCATAGCGCTTGCGCACCCCGCGCATCTTGACGATGGGGTTCACGCGGCGTGCCGGTAGTGTTGCTCGAGCAGGTGCTGGCCGGCCGAGAGGATGCTGACGATGAACAGATACCAGAGCGACGCGACGATCAGCAGCGGGATGGTCTCGTAGGTACGCGAGTAGATCAGTTGCGCCGTGTAGAGCAGGTCGGCCATCGCGATGACGCTGACGAGCGAGGTGCCCTTCACCATCGAGATCACTTCGTTGCCCACCGGCGGAATGATGACGCGCATCGCCTGCGGGAACACGATGCGGACGAAGATGGTCAGGGGGCCCATGCCGAGCGCTTTGGCGGCCCGGGTCTGACCCGGCGGGACGCTCTGGATGCCGGCGCGGATCACCTCGGCCGTGTAGGCGGCCTGCGCCAGGCCGAGCCCGGCCAGCGCGGCGGTCAGCGGCGTGATCACTGCGTTGGTACTCTCGCTGAACAGCACGGGCCCGAACGGGATGGCCAGCACGATCCGCGGATACAGCGCGCCGAAATTATACCAGAAGATGAGCTGCACCAGAACCGGCACGCTGCGGAAGAACCAGATGTAGAGCCAGCTCAACGTCGACAGCAGCCGGTTGCCGGACAGTCGCATGACGGCCAGCAGCGTCCCGAGCGCCAGCCCCATGACCATCGCCAGGATCGTCAGCTCGAGCGTGCGCGACAGGCCAGCCAGGATCTGCGCATCGAACAGGTAGGCGGCAACGACCGGCCACTGGAAGGCCGGGTTGGTGCTGACGCTGTAGGCGACGCCCCCGGCGATCAGGACGGCAAGAACGCTCGCCGCCCAGGTCCAGGGATGGCGTAGCGGTACGACGGTTTCGGACACTTCTCTACTTGGTGACGGTCGTGGGGTTGAGCGGCACGTCCTTGATCGCGCCATCCTGAAGGCCCCACTTCACGATCACCTTGTCATACGTGCCGTTGTCGATCAGGTGCTGGATCGCCGCCCGCATCGGCGCCGCCATCTCCGAGTCCTTCGGCAGACCCATCCCGAGATAGCTCCGATCCGTGTAGCTGCCGACTACCTTGGTGCGGCCCTTCGACTGGGCGACGAAGTAGCTCACCGCCGTCGAGCCCAGCCAAAACAAATCGGCGCGGCGGCTCATCATCGCCTCGACCGCGCCGTTGCCGTCGTTGAACGCTAGCGCGTTGATCGGCTTCTTGCCCTGTTCGGCGCATTTCGGCTGGTGCTCGTCGACGAACACCATCTCGCGCGAGCCGCGGGTGGTCGCGACGCTGATGCCGCAGAGGTCGTCCAGGCTGTCGACCTTGATCGGGTTGTCGGCCAGCGCGGCGAACAACTCGTTGCCGATCAGCCAGCCGATCTGGTCGATCACCTTCTCGCGGACGGCGGTGACGCCCATTTGGCCCACCGCTGCGTCGAAGCGCTTGGATTGCAGGCCAGGGATCAGCGTGTCGAACGTCGTCGGCCGCAGGTCGAGTTCGAGGCCGAGGGATTGCACGGCCGCCCGCGCGAGGTCGGTCTCCCAGCCGACCATCTCGCCCTTCTCGTTGCGGAAATTGTCCGGCGGCGAGCCCAGCGCGACCGCGACCGTGAACGGCCGGTTGGCAACGTCGGGCGGGACCATCTTGACCAGGGCTGGGTCCGGCGTTTGAGCCAGCGAGGGGTCGGCGCCGGGTTGGTCGGCAGCAGAGGCCGGCAGCGCTGCGAGCAGGATGATGGCGGCGAGAAATGCTCTCATGCGCTTTTGCGCTCCGGTATCGAGGTGCGGCCGAACGTCGAATGGGCGCCGCGGCTGCGGAATGCCGGGCGGTCGAGCCCCATGCTGCCGCGGAACGTGCCGTCGCCCTGGTATTGCGTCTGGAACAGGCCGCGCCGCTGCAGCTCCGGCACGAGCCATTCGAGACATTCGATCGCCGGCTCCGGCAGGAACGGCGGGATCAGGTTCCAGCCATCGCAGGCGGCATTCTCGAACCAATCCTGCATCTGGTCGGCCGCCTCCGCGGGTGTGCCGACGAAGACGTTGTGGCCGCTGGCGCCGGCCATGATCTTATACAGCTTGGCGATCGTCATGCCCGGCTGCCGCCCCATGGCGGCCAGCTTCTCGTGGCCGCTCTTGACCGCGTTGTTCTTCACCAGCGGCGGCGGCAACGGGCCGTCGAGCGGCAAACCGGACAGATCGCCATACGTCTCGGCCAGCATCGGCAGCCCGACCTTCGGGTGCACCATGTCCTGCATCTGCTCGAACCGGTCCTGCGCCTCCTGTCGCGTGCGCCCGAGCACGGGCAGGATGCCGGGCATGACCAGCATGGAGGCCGGGTCGCGTCCGCGCGCGGCACCGTGGGCCTTGACGCTGGCGTAGAATTTGGCCGCGTCCTCCTTGGTTTTCTGCGCGGTGTAGATCAGGTCCGCGATGCGGGCCCCTAAATCCTGACCCGGTCCCGACGACCCGGCCTGCGCGATCACCGGATATCCCTGCAGCGGCCGCGCCACGTTGAGCGGGCCCTTGACCCGGAGCTGGTCGCCGCCGTGGTTCAGCGTGTGCAGCTTGGCCGGGTCGAAATAACGGCCGCTCGCCTTGTCGCGGATGAACGCATCGTCCTCCCAACTATCCCACAGGCCGAACACGACGTCGACGAACTCTTCCGCCCGCCGATATCGCGCGCCGTGCTCGACATGCGCGTCGAGACCGAAATTGAACGCCTCCTGCTCGCTCCATGACGTCACCACGTTCCAGCCGACCCGGCCGCGGCTGATATAGTCGAGCGACGCAAATTTGCGGGCGACGTGATACGGCTCATTATACGTGGTGCTGGCGCTGGCCACGAAGCCGAGCCGTTCCGTGACCGCGGCGAGCGCACCAATCAGCGTCAACGGCTCGAACACGTCGATCCGCGGGTTGAAGGACAGCTCGTCGTCGTCTTTGGCGGAGTGGCGCACGGCGATGCCGTCGGCCCAGAACATGAAATGGATGCAGGCGCGCTCGGCGGCGCGGGCCATATCCTTCCACATCTGGATGTCCATCGCGGCGTCCTCGCGCGCACCCGGCATCCGCCATCCGGCGACATGCGCGCCGTTGGCCACGATATTGAAGCCGAGCTTCATTTGACGATTGGTCATTCGCGGCTCCCGTCGAGCATTCCGCCAGCCGGGTTTTCATAAAAAGACGCGACGATCAAGGGTGCACGATCACGTCGGCGACGTCAGTGCAGGAACGGTGCGGTCCCATTGCTGGAAGAGGTCGGCGAGACCGCAAGCCGGACGAGGCGTGCTGAAGAGGTATCCTTGCGCCTCCGAGCATCCTTCCTCGCGCAGCCAGGCGAGCTGTGTCTCGGTTTCGACGCCTTCGGCCGTTGTTCGCATACCCAGATTTTCGCCCAGCCCGATCATTGCGCGGACGATCACGTCGGCACCGTCCGTCGTCGCGAGGTCTCGTATGAACGATTGATCGATCTTGATCTTGTCGAACGGAAAACTGCGGAGATAGCTCAGACTGGAATACCCGGTGCCGAAATCATCCATCGAGATGCGCACCCCGAGATCGCGCAGCCCATGCAGCGTCTCGATCGTGGCATCGTTCTCGGCAAGCAGCACGGTCTCGGTGATCTCCAGCTCGAGCCGGTTCGCCGGCAGACCGGCGGCGTCGAGGGCCTGCTTCACCGTCTCGACCAGGTTCCGGCCTTTGAACTGGGCCGGACTGACGTTCACAGCCAGCTTGACGTAATCCGGCCAGGCACGTGCATCTTTGCAGGCTTGCCGCAACACCCAGTTGCCGAGCGGCACGATGAGCGCGATCTCCTCGGCGATGGGGACGAATTCGGTCGGCGACACCAGGCCGCGCACAGGATGGAACCAACGCAACAGGGCTTCGAAGCCGCCGATACGCTCTTTCCTGAGGTCGTACAGCGGTTGGTAATGGAGCTCGAATTCGCCGTTGGCCAAGGCGGCACGCAAATCCAGTTCCAAGACGCGCCGTGCTTGCAGCCGCGCGTCCATCTCCGGTTCGAAGAAGCGCCAAATGCCCCGCCCCTCCGCCTTGGCGCGATACAGCGCGACATCCGCGTTCTTCAGCAGTTTGGCGCAAGTCGACCCATCGCCCGGTGCGAACGAAGCGCCGATGCTGGTACCCACGACGACATGATGGCCGTCGATCTCATAGGGGGCGCTGAGCATCTCGATGATGCGCCGCGCGAGGATCGTCGTTTCCTCCGGGCGTTCTACCTGGGCTTGGACGATGGCGAACTCGTCGCCACCTAAGCGTGCCACCGTGTCGACCTCACGCACGCACGCGTTGAGCCGGGTCGCGACAGCTCGGAGCAGATCGTCGCCGACCGGATGCCCCAGCGTATCGTTGACCGATTTGAACCGGTCCAGGTCGAGCATCAACACCGCGAAATTCGTTCGATCGCGTCCGGCCTGAGCCAAGGCCTGCTCGACCCGCTCACTGAACAAAACGCGGTTTGGCAAGCCGGTCAGGGCGTCATGCTGAGCCATGAACACGATTTGCGCCTCGGCGCGCCTGCGTTCGGTGACGTCTTCGAACGTCGTAACCCAACCACCATCGGCCATCGTCCGGCGGGACACGGCGATCAGCCTGCCGTAACTGATCTCGATGACCCTCGTGTAATTGAGCTCCTGGAACTGAGCCTCCTCGGAATGCGATGGGGTCACCCCAGCGGCGGCGATGCGGAACGAGTCGACGAGGCTTTCGCGCGGGTGATTGCCGGCTTCCACGCCCAGCGCCAATACCTCTCGAAAGGATAGTCCTGGGACGACTGCGGCGGGCGAAAGGTGGAAGATTTCGCAGAAGCGACGATTGACGACTTTGAGGCGCTGGTCGGCATCGTACAGGCAAAGGCCCTGTGACATGTGGTCCAGCGCGGCATCGAGGCTGAGATTGGCTGCCTCCAGCCGTATCGTCTTGTCGCGCAGGGCGGTGACGTCGCTGAGAACAGCGACGAAGCCCCCATCGCGGGTGGCGCTGCGGCCGACGCGCAGCCAACGGCCATCGAGCAGCCGCACCTCGCCAGCGTCGTGCGCAGCCCCGGACAGGCGATGTAACAGCTCGGCATTGTCGCTCGTCGGTCCCGCGGCGGCCTGGATGGCGGCGAACGCGGCCCCAGGCCGAAGGAGCTCGCAGTCGTTACCGAAATATTCTCGGGCCTGCGAGTTCGCCAGGGCAATGCAGTCCTGGGCGTCGACGACGATGACGCCCTCGCGGGACGCCTCGAGCGCGTCGGCGAGCCGTGCTTGCGCGGATCGACGCTGGGTCACCTCACGGTCCATCATAGAGCGGATGTTGTCCCGCATCGCGCGCATCGCGATGAGGAGCGCGCCCAGCTCGTCGCGCCGGCCGCGCGGAAACTCGCCGTCCAGATCACCCCGGGCGATGCGGCCGGCCATGGCCGACGCTGCCGCCACCGGGCTGATGATCCGGCGCGCGAGAAGCCAGGCGATCAGTGCCGAGAGCGCCAGGGCGGTGCCGGTGCCGGCGAGAGTGATCTGCCAATCCTTGGCGACCGCCTTGCGTGCATTCTGCCGATAGGTGAACCCGTCTCCAGCGATGTAGTTGATCAAGAGGTCGATCTGTTTGCTGACGACCTGGGCATGCTGATCGAGGGCATCCCAGGTCGCGACACTTGGCTCGGCATCGGCCAGCAGGCGGCGGCGTTCGTCGTTCCAAGCGGCAGCGGCCCGTTGCACGGTCACCGCCGTCCCGGCGGCCCTGACGGATTGAGATCGCTCGGCGGCGATCGAAAGGTCCTCCTTCATCGAAGCGGCGAGGGTCTCGATGCGTTCGTCGAGGGCCGATCGAGCGATTGGATCGGCCACCAAAACCCAACGGCGCGCCAAGGCTGCTTCCATTCCTGCGAAGTCGGCCGCCGCCGATCGGGCGAAGTTGATCGACATCAGCGATTTGTCGAAGGTTTCGCTGACCAGGATGCCGGCCTGGTTGATCCCCAGGGCAGCGCAGAAGCCCAGCGTGCTGGTGATCGCGCTCATGATCAGGAAGGCGACCAGGATTTGGATACGGATCGTCGCAACCCGGGAGGCAAGGCGGGTGAGGAGAGGAGGCGGGTTAGGTCTGGTTAGCGATGACGACCGTATGGGTATTGTGAGCGGCATCAGCGTTCTGCGACCTTCCAACGACGCGCCGATCATGCCCGAGGCTGATTAAATCTCTCTTAACTCTGCGCTATTATATTGATGACGTTTAAAATCCTCGGCCGGCAACGAGATCCATGTGAAGGGCGGTAAATGACGATGGCGAAAAAAGGCCTCGGTTGGAGGAAGGTCGCGGCACTGTCGATTGGCGCAGTATTGGGTTCGGCAGCTCTGGCCGCCGCTCCCACGCATTTCGTCTCGCAAAAGAACCAGATTTTTACTCCGGGTGAACTCACGATCAAACGTGGCGAGACCGTCGAAATCGTCAACGATGATGGCGACTTGCTGCATCACCTCTACGTCGACTCCAAAGAGCTCGAATACGATTCCGGCGACCAGGAGCCCGGCGCAAAGGTGGACATCACGTTTCCAGCGAAGGGAGCATACGATGTTCTCTGCGGTATCCACCCGAAGATGAGACTTACCGTCCACGTCGAATGAACTAGCCGCGACGCTCCGGACGATAAGCGCCGGTCAGAACATCGTTGTCCCAAACAAGGCCGTGTGCGCGGCGTAGTAGATGGCGAGAAATCCGGCAAGGCTGACCCCGTAACCGACAGGCGCTAGCCATGGCCGCCACTTCTTACCCGCCTGGCGGGTGGGGGGGTCATCGGCAGCGATGACGATCAGGACGGCGATAATGGCGGAATGTCCAATCGCATCCAGCTTGCCGAACTCGCTGATGGCGGACAGGAAGATGCCAGCCAAGATGATCGCCGCCGATCGCCGCACCAGCGGCGTCCACAGCAGGGCGAAGGCAAGCGTGAACTCGATCACTCCTGCAGCGCGCATGAAGAAGGCGATGTCGTAATTCATGCTCATCGCCGGATGGTCGATGAAGATCGGGAACGTCCACTCAGGATAGGCCCATTTCTCGATCGACGCCCACATCAGCGTCACCCCTGCCGCCCAGCGCAGGACGTCGAGCGGCCGCATTCCAAACAGATCCCGTTGTAAGCCCGTCAGCGCCAGGTAGGCGGCGACACCGAGGAAAATGGGATAGTCCATGAGGTGGAACACGCCGTACTGGGCAATCGCGATTCCATAGAGGGTGGCGATCGCAAGGGCCGATAAGGGCAAGGTACGGCGCCAGATCAGCCCGGCAGCGACGCAGAGCTGCAGCCACGGCACGAAGGCAGAGGTTGTCTTCAGCTCTGGAGTGAGAATGATGCCGCCGAGCGTCCAGATCGCGACGAAAAAGAAGCCGCAGGTCGCACGAATGATGTTTTCGGTATTGCGGCGTGAGCTAGACGTCACCCGGTTGAGCGCGCGCAGCAAGGCTTCGCCGACAATCGAGTTTTCCAAGAGACATCCAACCAGCAGGACGGCGAGCGCGAGTCCGGTCAGCTGCTCGAAATCGGGGCACAGGACGTTCTCGAGAGTCTCCGGTTGGCCAGCCACGTCGAATGCGCAAAACCATTTGACGTGCGCCATTGCTGCGGCCGGAAATGCCATACAGCCGACGACGATGGAGAGGCTGATAAGCACCCTGCGCCACCATAAAGCCTCATTACGGTTGCGCACATCACATCTCCCAGTTGTAATCGGCCGCTCATACCTCCAAAAATTGCGTACAACTTTTGATTAGTAAAGAAGTTATTAACGCTCCCGTGACGGGTCGGTCGCCGGGTGTGTTCCGCGCGCGTCAGGCGGGCGTTGAACAAGCCCAATTTGAAGCGCACTCGAAATTATACCGATGGCGACATCGAACAGAGTTTGTTAACGATTGGCTCTCATAATGTGACTGGTCTACAAAGTTGGAGAGTCCAGTGGTTGCGACGTTAAGTTCTTTTTGCCTGATTACCGGTGGTTGCGTCGCATGTGCGGCGCTCAAGCGGCCGAACCACCAGGCCGCGTTCGAACGGGTCGGCGGCATGTTGATGGTCGCCGGCTTGGCGCTGTTGGGCACCGGTTTGGGGCTGCGTCCCTAACCATGATGCATCACTGCGGGATCGCGGGTACTTTCTCGGGAAAGTCAGTGGTCAGCGCGTGCAGGAATGCGACGAGATCGGATTTCTCCGGGGGGGTCAAGCCGAGCGGATGGATCAGCTCGGACCGGCTCGGCCGGGCGATGCCGCCCCGATCATAAAGATCAATCACCGCCTCTAACGTCGGGATCGAGCCATCGTGCATGTATGGCGCGCGCCGGCCGACGTCCCGCAGGGTCGGCGTCTTGAAAGCATATTGCAGCTTGGTCGAGGTCGGGAAGAACTCCCCACGTCCCCGGTCAGCACCCAGCGCGGTGCCGATGTCGTGGAACGAGCCATCCGTGAAGGACCATCCCTGGTGGCACGCCGAACATCCCGCCTTGCCGTTGAACAAGGCAAAGCCGCGTTTGGCCGCCGCATCGATCGCGTCCGCGTCGCCGTCGATCCAACGATCGAATGGGGCCTCGCCGGAGACGATGGTGCGTTCGTAGGTGGCCAGGGCAGCTTCGACCATGGCTGGGGTGATGTCGGGACTGCCGAACAGGTCCGCGAACGCCTTCACGTAGTCAGGACGCGCGAGAAGCCGCTCGATCGCTTCATTGGCGGTCAGGTTCATGTTGCCTGGCGCGGTGATGGCCACGAACTCGACCGCTTCGATATCTCTGAACCTGCCGCCCCACCCCAGCTGCCCGAGCCAGGCCACATTGAACAACGTCGGCGACCGCCGGGTCATCGGCTCGTGATTGTCGCCGAGGGCGAGCGGCAAGCCGTCACCCCACGCGAGCTTGGGCCGGTGACAGCTCGCGCAGGAAATCGTCTGCGACCCGGAGAGGATGGGATCGAAGAAAAGTCTCTGACCCAACGCGGCCTTGCCCGCCGAATAGGGGTTGTTCGGCGGGAACGGGATGCTGGCGGGGCGTACATACCGCGGGCGCAGCGGGCCCGGGCCATCGGCTGGCGCTTGCGCGAAGGCTGAGAAGCCCGCCCAAAACAATAAGCCAACGCCGAGAAGTTTGCAGGATAATTTGCACAACATCGAGGCGCCAGTGTGGGGCCTCAATCTTACGAAATCACTAATGCCGGTCCCGCCGAGAGTGACTTTTCGGCATGAATCCGGTTTTCAGCCGGGAGTGCCGGGTCGCTCCGTCCATATGTAACAAGAATGTGTTTTCCCGCTCAGTCTAAAATTGAAAAACCGTATCTCTCAAGCGCCCGTATTTTGCCGTTAAATTCTGTTGTTTATGGCGACCGGCAAGGCAATTTTATCGACGCCACTTCAGTATTAGAGACGCGGCATGGTGTCGTGGCGCACCGGGTTGGGCTCGTCGAAGGAGTAGCATGTCGCAAACGATCGCTGCGAGCCGAGGCGGCATGGCCACCCCGCTCGATAGACAAACAGCGCGCCTCCCCTGGCGTGCGCCGATGCGCCGCTTTTTGTCTCCCGTCGCGATCCTGATTCTGTGGCAGGCGGCGTCGAGCGCCGGGTTGCTGTCTCCGCGCGTGCTCGCGTCGCCGCTGCAGATCGTCGAGGTCGGATTTTCCCTCGCCGTGAGCGGCGACCTCGGCAACAACGTGCTGGTCTCGCTCGGAAGGGCCGCGGCCGGGCTGGCGATCGGGGTCTCGGTGGGCACGGTGCTCGCCCTCGTGGCCGGCCTGTCCCGCCTCGGCGAGGACATCGTGGATGCGCCGATCCAGATGCTGCGGACCCTGCCCTTCCTGGCGTTGGTGCCGCTGTTCATCCTCTGGCTCGGCATCGGCGAGACGCCGAAGATCGCCCTGGTGGCGCTCGGCACCTCGTTCCCGATCTACATCAACCTGTTCGCCGGCATCCGCGGCGTCGACCCGAAGCTGGCGGAGATGGGCCGTGTGTTCGGCCTCAACCGCCGCGGGTTGATCCGCCATGTCGTCCTGCCGGGCGCGCTGCCGTCGGCGCTGGTCGGCTTGCGCTACAGCTTGAGCGTGGCGTGGCTGTCGCTGGTCGTCGCCGAACAGATCAACGCCAATGCCGGCATCGGCTACATGATCTCCGACGCCCGGGACTTCCTGCGCACGGACGTGATCCTGGTCGGACTTGTACTCTATGCGCTGCTCGGGCTGACGGTTGACGCCTTGGTGCGCGGGCTGGAGCGGCGACTGCTGTCGTGGAAGCCGTCGCTGGTGCGGGCATGAGCGCGGCGACACGGGTCCGCGGCCTGACGCGGCAGTTCTCGGCCGACCGCCCGCCGGTGCTCGACCGGCTGGACCTCGATCTCGCGCCGGGCGAGTTCGTCGCCCTGCTGGGCGCGAGCGGATCGGGCAAGACCACGCTCCTCCGCACCCTCGCCGGGCTCGACCCGGCCCCGACCGACGCGTGCGTCGACGTGCCGCAGCCGGCCGCGGTGGTGTTCCAGCAGCCGCTGCTGCTGCCGTGGAAGTCGGTATGGCAGAATGTCGCGCTCGGGCTCGAGGGCGGCGACGCCCGCGCCCGCGCCGAGTCGGCCCTGCGTGAGGTGGGCCTCGGTCATCGGACCGATGTGTGGCCGGGCACGCTCTCGGGCGGCGAGGCGCAGCGGGCCGCGTTGGCGCGGGCGCTCGTGCGGGCGCCGTCGCTCCTGCTACTCGACGAGCCGTTCGCCGCGCTGGACGCGCTCACCCGGCTTAAGATGCACGACCTCGTGCTGGAGCTCTGGGACCAGCACCGCCCGGCGACGCTGCTGGTGACGCACGATGTCGACGAGGCGGTGGCGCTCGCGGACCGGCTGCTGGTGCTCGACCACGGACGGATCGCGCTCGACTTGCCGAACCCGGCGGCCCGCCCGCGCGACCGCAGCGACCCGGCGCTCGCCGCGCTGCGGGTGCAGCTTCTCGCCCAACTGGGTGTCCATTTACGCGCGGCCTGAGAGAAATCGATGAGCACACTCTCTATATTGACCCGTCGTGCGGCGCTTGCTGCGACGGCCGGGCTGCTGGCGATGCCGGCGATCGGCCGGGCCGCGACCGCCGTGCGCATCGGCTATCAGAAGAACGGCTCGCTGGTGATCGTGCGGCAGCGACGCCTGCTCGAGCAGAAGGGAGTCGCGGCTGAATTCGTCGAGTTTCCCTCCGGACCGCCGCTGCTGGAGGCGTTGAACGCCGGCGCGGTCGATTTCGGCGCGACCGGCGACACGCCGCCGATCTTCGCGCAGGCGGCCGGCAGCGAGCTGGTCTATGTCGGCGCGCAGCCGATCTCCGGCGTCAACGAGGCGGTGCTGGTGCGGGCGGACGGCCCGGTGCAGTCGCTGGCCGACCTGCGCGGGCGGCGGCTGGCGTTCACCAAGGGATCGAGCGCGCACAACGTCGCGGTCAAGGTGCTGGCCAAGGCGGGGCTGAAGCCGAGCGACGTGCAGCAGGTCTATCTGCAGCCGCCCGACGCCGGGGTGGCGTTCCGCTCCGGCGCGCTCGACGCGTGGTGCATCTGGGACCCGTTCTACGCCATCGCGCAGCAGGATGCGGGGACCAGGGTGCTGAGCACGGCGGAGGGGATCGCGGCGAGCAACTCGTTCTTCCTGGCCAGCCGTGGCTTCGCCGACAAGCAGGGCGATGCGCTCGTGCAGCTGCTCCACACGATCAACGAAGCCGCCGCCTGGGCGCGGGCGAACCCGGAACCGCTGGCGCAGCTCATGTCCGCCGTGACCGGCGTGCCGATCGAGCCGCAGCGCCTCTCGGCTGCCCGCGGCGTCTACGCGGTGCAGCCGATGGATGATCGGATCGTGGCGCAGCAGCAGGAAATCGTGGACAGTTTCGCCGCACTGCGCATCATCCCCGCCAAGGTCGATGTCCGGGCGGCGGTCTGGAAGCGTTCGTGGCAGGCGGCCAGCGCCGACCGAACCACACGGTTGGACGAGGTATTCGCATGAATTCGATCACGACCACGCCCCGCCCGCTCGACATGTTCTGGTTTCTGCCGACCGGCGGCGATGGACGCTACCTGGGGAGCAAGACCGGGCAGCGGACGGTCGATCACGCCTACCTGACCGCCATCGCCCGCGCGGCCGACACGCTGGGCTACACCGGCGTGCTGATCCCGACCGGGCGCGGCTGCGAGGATGCCTGGATGGTGGGGGCCACGGTCGCGCCGATGACGGAGCGGCTGAAGTTCCTCGTGGCGCTGCGGCCCGGCATGACCCTGCCGGCGGAAGCGGCTCGGCAAGCGGCGACGCTGGACCGGATGACGAACGGGCGGCTGCTGTTGAACGTGGTTGCGGGCGGCACGCCGGTCGATCTGGCGGGCGACGGCCTCAAGCTCGGGCACGACGAGCGGTACGACCAAGCCGGCGAGTTCCTGCACATCTTCCGCGCGCTGATGAGCGGCGAGACGGTCAATTACGAGGGCAAATACCTGTTCGCCAAGAACGGCAAGCTGGTGTTCCCGCCGGTGCAGAGCCCGTATCCGCCGATCTACATCGGCGGCTCGTCGGCACCGGGTCACGCGCTGGCGGCCGAGCAGTGCGATGTTTACCTCACCTGGGGCGAGCCGCCGGCGCAAGTGGCGGAAAAGATTGCCGATATACGCCGTCGAGCGGCCGCGTTGGGCCGCAGCGTCCGGTTCGGCATCCGGCTGCACCTCATCGTGCGCGAGACGGAAGACGCCG
>CAZZVQ010000034.1:0-41294 GCA_964657565.1 uncultured Acetobacteraceae bacterium | reverse complement strand
CCCTTGAACCGGTGCAGCCCGGCCGCGACCTGCAGATTGTTCGTGATCACCAGGAGCCCGGTATGGGCGCCCAGCGCTCGCGCGACCTCCTCGGTCGTAGTGCCGAGATTGATGAAGAGGGACGAATTGTTCGCGACCAACCGAGCCGCAGCCTCGCCGATCAGCCGCTTGTGCGGCTGCGACACCAGCTTGCGGTCGTCATAGGCGAGGTTCTCGACGCCCGACACGAGCATGGCGCCGCCGTGCACGCGGGTGAGCCGGCGGCTGTCGCATAGCTCGGCCAGGTCGCGCCGGATCGTCTGGGGCGTGACGGCGAAACGCGCCGCCAGATCGTCGACGGAGACGCGGCCCAGCTCGCGGGCGATCGCGAGGATGTCCTGCATCCGTCGCGGCGTTGGTCGGCCGGGCGGCTCCATTACGGGAGGCCGAGGTTGAACGCGAGCGACACGCGCAGCCCAGTGCCGCGATACGGCCTGACCTGATGCATCAGCCACGATGGGAATAGGAACAGCAGACCGGGCCTCGGTTGGATCGTCTCGGCGCTCCCGGCCGACTGCCCGTCCTCACCGGCGAAGCGGAGGGTAGGCGCATACATCGCGGGCGCCGGGCCGCGCGGGTCGATCATCTCGAACGCCCCGCCGAGCGACGGATCGGCCGCACAGCCGCCATCGTCGACGTAGTAGGTGCCCGACCAAAACGATCCCGCATGATAATGCGCGATGTTGGCGTCGCCGGGCCCATTCACGTTCGCCCAGGCCTGCACGGTCCAGGCCGGCTTGATCGGCTTGCCGAACCGGTCAGCGGTCAGCTGTGTCGCGACCGACTTGGCCATGGCCAATACGTCCATGGCGTCGGTCCCACCCCACGCTTCCAGGTCTCGCGAGGAGTGCCATCCTCCGGCATTGGAGGACTGGATCGAGGGCTGTTCGCGGCGGCGACCCAGTATGATGGCGAGCAACCGGGCATTGCGCTCCTCGGCGCTTGGAAGCACGACCGCCGCGACGGGCGTCGCGAAGAGGCCGCGAACCGCGATCTCCATCGCCATTGTCATCAACCTCATGAGATCTCGGGGCGGAGCAACGCGCGGCCACCCCAGAGTGTCAAGCCATGATGCCGCCTGTTAGGCGTTCCGAAAGTTCGATACTGAACGGGTCGATAATCTCGCTGTGGAAAAAGCATGTCCGATGGGAAGCGGTTCCCGATGAGAAGTGCGGCCGCGTTGTGGCGACCCTTGAAAGGGTCGGTGGCCTGGGAGCGGCATCTTGCACTGCGGGCAAGTCGCCACCCGTTCACCGCCTTCCTACACGAGTTCTGTCGCTTCGGCGTCAAGCAGGGCTGGGCCTGCTTATTCGGCGGCATCATGTTGGGGCTTCTGCTGGTTACCCATCGCTGGTACCCGACCAACGCCTCGTTGGCGCGCTACGATTTCCTGACCATCGCCGCCCTGCTCGTCCAGGTCGGCATGCTTCTGACAGGGTTGGAAACCTGGGAAGAAGCCAAGGTGATCTTCATCTTCCACGTAGCCGGAACGGTCATGGAGGTGTTCAAGACGGCCGCCGGGTCCTGGGCGTATCCGGAGCCGAGCGTGTTGCATCTCTGGGGTGTGCCGCTGTTCACCGGGTTCATGTATGCCGCCGTCGGCAGCTATCTGGCGCGCGTATGGCGCGTCTTCGACTTTCGGTTTTCCCGCCACCCATCCCTGCCGCTCCTGCAAGCGCTGGCCGTCGCGACATACGTCAACTTCTTTTCGCACCACATCCTGCCCGACATACGCCTCGGCCTGTTCGCCGCAGCTGCCCTGATGTTCGGGCGAACCTGGATTTACTATCGCATCTGGCGGGAATACCGCCGCATGCCGTTGCCGCTCGGCTTGATGCTGGTCACGCTGTTCATTTGGTTTGCCGAGAACATCGGCACCTTTGCCCATGCCTGGGTCTACCCGCATCAAGCCGGCGGATGGACACCGGTCGGAACGGCGAAAATCGGAGCGTGGTTTTTGCTCATGCTGATCAGCTACTCGCTCGTCGCATCGATACATGGGATCAAAGCAGTCCGGCCCGTCGGAGGCACGACACCTGTTGGGTGAAGGTGCTGACCTGAATGAGGTCAGTGGTGGTGATGCCCGCCCTCTGCTGCGACGAGCGGCAGCGCGAGTTGGTTGTCGAGGTGGCAGGCCAGCAGAGCTGGCAATCGCCTTGGCCGCGTTCACGCATGCCAACAAGTCACACGGCACGCGCTTGCTGCTCGCGCCCATCACAGGCCCAATACGATTGTCGGGTTCAGGGAATTCGATCGCTCGCCGACAGCACCTCTCGTGCCGTTGCGATGAAGGCGCGCAGCGGTGGCGGCGGTTGCCGCCGGCCTGGGTAGTAGAGCGAGAAACCCGGCAGCGGCGGGCACCAATCGGCAAGCACGCGCACCAGCGTCCCGGCGGCGAGCGCGTCCGCAACGCTGTGCTCGAACAGATGCGCCAGCCCGGCGCCTGCAAGCGCGGCGGCCCGCATCAGGGCCGGATCGTTGGTGGCGATCCGGCCGGCGACCTCGACCTGCAGCGTTTCGTCGCCGCGCGCGAACTCCCACGCGTATCGGCCGCCCGATGGGTAGCGATGGCAGATGCAATCATGGCTTGCCAGATCGGCCGGCGTCTCCGGGGTGCCGCGCCGCGCAAGGTATGACGGTGCCGCCACCACGGCGAAGCGCCGCTGCGGACGGAGCGGCACGGCGATCATCCCCGGTGCGAGGCGCCATTCCGGACGGATGCCGGCATCGAACCCGGCGGCGACGATGTCGACCAGCCCGTCATCGGCGACCACGTCGAGCGTCACGGCCGGATAGTCGGCCAGGAAGCGCGGCAACAGGGGTGCGATGATCAGCGGGATCGCGCTGTGCGGCACGTTGAGGCGGAGCCGCCCGGAGGGACGGTCGACCTCGGCACCCAGTGCCGTCATCGCGTCCTCGATCTCGCCGAGCGCCGGCGCCAGCCGCGCCAGCAGCCGCTCGCCGGCGTCCGTCAGCCGCACGCTTCGGCTGGTGCGATGGAACAGCCGCGTCCCCAGGCGCGCCTCGAGGCTACGCATCGAATGGCTGAACGCGGAGGGCGTGACGCCACGCGCGGCGGCGGCGGCGCGGAAGCTGCCCAGGCGCGCGACTGCGAGAAACGCCTCCAGTGCAGCGAGACCCGGATGTTGAGGTGAATTGGAGCTCATCGGTGCAGTGAGCAAGCCGGATATCGTCTCACCTCGCAAGCCGGCCCAGATCAGTGGGGCAATGAAGGAGGCTCAACCATGGATCTCGAACTGACCGGCAAGCGGGCGCTGGTGACCGGTGCCAGCGCCGGGCTGGGCGCTGCCATCGCGGAAGCGCTCGCTGCCGAAGGCGTGCGGCTGGCGCTGATGGCGCGGCGCGAAGCTCCGATCCGAGTCCTCGCGCAAAAGCACGGCGCGACGGCGATCCCGTGCGACATCACCGATCCGGACGCGCTCGAGCGCGGCGCGGCTGCGGCGGTGGCGGCGCTGGGCGGGATCGACATCCTGATCAACGCGGCCGGCGCCTCCGGCCCGATCGAGCTCGGCGCGGAGGACGCGACCTGGGAGCAGGGCATGGCACTGAACTTCGCCGCTCCGCGCCGCCTGGCCGAGCGGCTCTTGCCGGCGATGCGAGCGGCGAGATGGGGCCGCGTGATCACCCTGACCGGCACCAGCGAGACGCACGCGCTCAACACCGCCGGGTCGGCCAAGGCCGCGCTGACGTTCTGGTCCAAGGGCGCGGCGAGCCTGGTGGCCGCAGACGGCGTGACGGTGAACTGCATCGCGCCGGGCCGGTTGTGGAGCGAGCAGATCCGCGAACGGTTGCATCCGGAGCCGGCGGCGCGGGACCGCTTCATCGCCGACCACATCCCGATCGGCCGCTTCGGCGAACCGGAGGAGTTGGCCTCGGTCGCTGTGTTCCTCGCCTCCGCCCGGGCCGCCTATGTGACCGGCACGACGATCACCGTAGACGGCGGCATGGCGCTCGCCGTTCGCTGACGCCAGCATGGGCGTATCGGCATTGGCGAGGCCGTTGGGAAGGCGGTGCGGGACCTATGCAGCGGCCGGCCGATGCGCCTGCGGCCGGTGGCCTGGCACAGCTCCGACCCGGCGCGAGCAAACTACGTTGTGGTAGCGGTCGTTGCATTGTCGCAGACTGCCTATTTGGCACAGCCGTGCTACGCTGGCGGACGTGATCCAACCCCATCGCTCCAAGCCGCTGCTCGCCGCCCTGCTCCTGACGTCATGCGGCCGCCCGAACCTCGTGAACTGCGACATCGCCGCGCCGCAACTCCATGCCTGGATCGTGGATTACGGATTTCACACCGAGATCGTCGTTCCAGCGAGCCAGCTCGACGGTACGCTCACCTCGTTTCGCACCTTATTCCCAGGAGCCCGAACGATCTCCTTTGGCTTCGGCAAGGCCGACTTCTTCACCCTCCCCGACCCGGGGTTGCTGGACTTCGTCGCCGGCACCATCCCCGGCCCCGCCGATATCCGCGTCATCCCGCTCCGCGACGAGCCACAGAACCTCTACACCACCCCCATCATCCGAGTTCCGCTCACCCCGGCCGAGTGGTCGCAGCTCGAGCGCTTCATCGCCGCCTCCTTCGCCCGCACCCCGTCCGGCACCGTTATCCCCGCCTCGGGAAGCGACGGCACTGGCGGACGGTTCTTCGCCGCCACCTCAGGCTACTCGCTCGCCTATACCTGCAATACCTGGACGGTCGATGCCCTGCAGCACTCCGGCCTGCAAGTAGAGACCGACGCCCTGCTTGCCGGCAGCGCCATGCGCCGGGTCGCCCACATCACCGGAGCCTGCGCGGCGGGCTAACGGCGCGGGCGTATTGCCTTGTCTGACGATGCCATGGATGCTGTATCCGGGCTCCGCCCCGAAGGGACTGAGAGCATGTTTTCAGTGGGACAGAAAGTCTGGCACCGAAACGGACAACGCAGCGGAACCGTGCTGGAGTTGGACGGTGACAGAGTTTACATCGCACAAGGCAATGGTGCCGAGCTGGACTTCCCCGTCAGCGAACTCACAGCAACACCGCCGGTGATCGGCGAGACGCCGGGAGAAAAGCTGAGGAGCAGAGTAGCGGCCGGGTCGACCTATCAGGCGCTGGCACCCTCCCTGACCGCCGGAGACATCACGCCGGAGCATTTGCGGATATTGGCAGTCGTGCCCCAGCGGACGATGCGTGCGGTGGCGGCACTGTTTGAACGGAGACCGGGAGCGGGAAGATTCAGTGCGCTCGGTGCCGCTGACAAGCTGAATGTGATCACGGAAGTGACGGCCGTCTCCTTCCGCACGATGCGGGAGTATAGCGACCGACCCGGTGAACTCGGTTTACTCATGGGCAAGGGACTTGCCGACAAAAGCAGCTAGCCTCGGCTCCGTTCAAAACTCAGCCATCGTATCGGCGACCTGGTTTGTGAAGCGCTTCAGTTCGGCTGCGCCGTTATTGTTCATGTCGTAGAGTGCCAAATACTGCACTGGGCGCGGTGGACGGAACACGGTCCAAAACACGCGGCGGGCGACACGCCGCGGTGGGTCGCCGACCAGGAAAGCCCGGCGGCGATGCCCGCCATAGGTGGTCACGACCGCGATTTTGCGCTTCGGCGGCAGCACACGAACCAACTTGCCGTCGCGCATGTCGAAGGCGACTCCGGGCACGAAGATGCGGTCGAACCACCCCTTCAGGATCGCCGGCATCCCGAAATTCCAGACCGGATAGACGAACACCAGCGCCTCGGCCGCCCGAACGCGCTCGACATAGCCGCTTATGGCGGGCGTGAGATTTTGAGGCACATCGTGGTACAGCAGCCGCTCCTCGCGCGAGAGCACGGCGTCGAACTTCTCTGCATACAGGTCCAGCAGGTCGATCTCGTGGCGGCTGGCCAGCGCGTCGAGCACCACCGTCTTCAGCCCGGCGCAGAAGCTGGTCTCCACCGGATGGGCGTAGACGACGAGGACGCGCATTGGATGGCGCGCTCAGGCCGGCAGAGTCGAGAAACGGAACGCGTTGCCGGCGGCGAAGTCGAAATCGGGGTTCTCCCAGGCGATCATCTTGCCGGGATTGAGCATGCCGGCCGGGTCGGCCTCGCGCTTGAAGGCGAGCTGGCCGGGGTCGCTGCGCTTCATGCCGCCCTCCTCGAGCGTGTAGCGGTGCGGGTTGAACACGCGCGCGCCCATCTCCTCGTGGATGCGGACGATCTCGTCGAGCCGCGGCTCGCTCGTGAACCGGACGATCGGCAAGCCGGAGAACACGATCCGGCCATCGAACCGGATCATCTCGTTATGCATCGGCAGCTCGTCGCCGAAAAGCGCGACCACGCGTTCCAACGTCTCCAGGTCGGGATACTGGGTCTGCAGATAGGTGATGCTCGGATCCACCTTCAGGCCGCGCAACGTGGTGTGGTTCCAGGTCAGCTCATAGGCCGGCGGCAGCACGTCGCGGTCGGCGGCGGTGGCCCGGTCGGAGCGGTAGAGCGTTTCCGCGCCGCGCAGGCCGAGAAACACGTCGAGCGCGCCGACCGCGTGCGGCGCGGCCATCATCACCACCACCGACTGGTCCGGCCGGATGAAGCGCTGGTGGCGGACGAAGAAATCGTGCGGCACCGGCGCTGCGATCGGGGCGACCTCCTTGAGCAGCAGCCCATCCTGATGGGCGACATCGCGCGCGAAGCGGGCGGCGGCGGCGAAATCGTCGAAGCCGGCGATCACGTCGACCCACTCATAGGCGGCCGTCAGCGGGATCTCGGCCTCCACGATGATGCCGTTGGTGCCGTAGGCGTGCGCGACCTTCAGGATGTCGGCCCCGGTGATGTCCAGCACACGGGGCACCGCCTCGCAGGTGACGACGCGCAGGCCGAGGATGTTGCCGAAATTGCGTAAGCCGCCCCAGCGGATGGAGCCCACACCGCCGGAACCGCCGGCGATGAAGCCGCCGAGGGTCGCGGTTCGGTACGTGGAGGGGTGGAAGCGCATCTCGGCGCCGTGCGCCGCACGCGTGGCGGCGTCGATGCGCGCGAGCACGGCGCCCGACTGGGCGCGCACGCGGGTCGGATCCGAATGCAGAACACGGTCCATGCCGGACAGGTCGAGCACCGCGCCGCCGGAGAGCGGCATGGCCTGGCCGTAATTGCCGGTCCCGGCGCCCCGCGGCGTGATCGGCACGCCGTGGCGATGCGCGCTGGCCAGCGTGGCGACGACGTCCTCCGTCGAGCGAACGGAGACCACCAGATCGGCGGTGAGATGGCCGAGCTGACGCTTGAGCACCGGCGAATACCAGTAAAAGTCGCGGCTCTTGAGCTGGATTCGGCGAGGGTCGGTTTCGACCGGGATGTCGCCGAGGTCGCGGCGGAAGGCGGCGAGGTCCATGGTCAATTCCCATCCAATTCGCGGTAGTCCGGCAGGGCCGTATCGATCGGCACGCCAGAGCGCAGCACGACGCGGTCAGCCTGCGGGCGCGCCATCAGCTCGGTCCAGGAGCGGGCGCGGAACAGCACCAGGTCGGCGATCTCGCCAGGCGCGATCAGCCCGCGCCGCGCGAAGCCACCGACGGCGGCAGGCGTCGCGCCCACCGCGCGGGCCCAACCGAACGCCATCGCCTCCGGATGGTCCAGATGCGCGATGCGTGCGGCTTCGCGCAGCACCTCCAGTCCATCCAGATCGCCATAGGCATAGAACGGATCGCGCGTGTTGTCGGACGCCAGACAGACCGGCACGCCAGCCTCATGCAGTTCGCGCACGAGGGTGACGCCGCGCCAGCGCGGGGTGCGGCCGGGCTGCCGGTCCTGCAGATACAGGTTGCACATCGGCAGCGAGACGATCGCGATGCCGGCGCGGGCGACGCGCGCGATCGTTGCCGCGGCAAGGGCGTCGTCATGGATCGCCAGCGAGCAGCAGTGCCCGGCCACGACGCGCCCGGCAAAGCCTGTGGCGATCACGGTGTCGGCCAGGGCGCGCAGGGCGCAAGCAGCCACGTCGCCACTTTCGTCGATATGGAGGTCGAGGTCGAGCCCGTGCCGCCCGGCCGCGTCCACCGCGGCGGCGACCGCTTCGGTCGCGCGCGGGTGCACGGCGATCGCACCGCCCAGCACGCCGCCCGCCGCTTTCACCGTCCGGGCCACCGCGTCGACCGTCGCGCGGTCGAGCAGTTGATCCGGCCCCATCAGCGCCACCGCCTGCAGCTCGATCCGGCCCGCCCAGCGGGCGCGCACCCGCTCGAACACCGGCCACGTGATCGCGTGCTGCGGCGGGGTGGAGTCGAGATGCGTCCGGATGGCAGCCGTCCCGTGCGCGACGGCGCAGCGCAGCGAGAACTCCATCCGCCGCTCGACGTCGGCTGCCGACCAGTTCGCCGCGCGGTCGGCGGCCACCGCGGCCAGCGCGGCGTCGAACGTGCCGTCCGGGTTGGGGCGGCGGGGCCAGATCTGCCCCTTGTCGAGATGGGTGTGCAGGTCGATGAAGGCGGGAAACACCAGGCCGCCATCGCACGCCTGGACACGAGCGCCGTCCGGCACCGGCCCGCCGGCCGGACCGATCGCGGCAATCCGGCCATCGGCGATCGCGATATCGACGCGCTCGAGGCCGGCCCCGCCGCCGGCGAGTGCCGCCGGTAAAGTCGCGTCGCGCAACAGGTCGATCACCGGCTCAGCGCTCCCGCCGGATCGCGCTCTCGTGCCAGCGCCGCAGCGCCAGCCAGGAGATCAGCGACGTCAGCCCGAAGATGGCCACGCCGGTGAGCGAGAGCAGCACCAGGGCAGCGAACAGCCGGGGAATGTTGAGCCGGTATTGGGCCTCGAGCAGCCGGAACGCCAGCCCCGACCCGGCGCCCGCCGACCCGGCGGCGAACTCGGCAACCACCGCCGCGATCAGTGCCAATCCCCCGCCGACGCGCAGCCCGGTCATGAAATAAGGCAGCGCGGCCGGAAGTTTCAGCAGCCACAATGTCTGCAGCCGCGATGCGCCGTAGAGCTCCATCAGGTCCAACAGGTTGTGGTCCACGCTTTTGAGCCCCTGCACCATGTTGGACAAGATCGGGAAGAATGCGACCAGGAAGGCGCAGATCAGCAGCGCCGTGGTGGTCGACGACACGTAGACCAGCAGCAACGGCGCGATCGCCACGATCGGCGTCACCTGCAGGATCACCGCATACGGATAGAGCGCCAACTCGATCCAGCGCGACTGGATCAGCAGCACCGCGAGCAGCACTCCGCCGGCCAGCGCGAGTGCCAGCGCGGTGAAGGTGATGCGCAGCGTGACCAGCAGCGCCGGCAGTAGGGTGGGCCAGTCGGTCCAGAGTGCGGTGGCAACGCGCACCGGGCTGGGCAGGATGTAGGCCGGAACGTTTTCGGCCGACACGTAGACCTGCCAGGCCAGCAACGTCAGCGCGAGCATCATCGCGGGAACCACCAGGCGCAGCGCACGCTCGCTCATGCTGCCGCCCGCGTGGCCGTCTCGAGCATCGCCGACACCCGGCGCGTCAGCGCCGCATAGTCGGGGCTCGCGCGGAACGCTTCCTCCCGCGGCCAGGGCCGCGGCAGCGCCACGTCGCCGACGATCCGGCCCGGCCGCGCGCCCATGACGACGACCCGGCTCGACAGATAGGCCGCTTCGTAGACCGAATGGGTGACGAACACGACCGTCAGGCCCGCCTCGTGCCAGAGCCGCAGCACGTCGTCGTTGAGCTTCTGCCGGGTGATCTCGTCCAGGGCGGCGAAGGGCTCGTCCATCAGCAGCAGGGCCGGATCGGTCACGAGCGCGCGGGCGATGGACACCCGCATCTTCATGCCGCCAGACAGCTGCCGCGGGTAGGCGCCCGCGAACTCGCGCAGGCCGACCGTCTCCAGCGCGGACAGAGCGCGCGTCCGTGCGGCGGCGTGGCCGATGCCCGCCAGGCCAAGCGGCAGCCGCACGTTGCCGAGCACCGTGCGCCACGGCATCAACGTCGGTTCCTGAAACACGAAACCGATCTTGCCACCCGGCCGCTCCACCGTTCCCTCCGTCGCGCCCCCCAGCCCGGCGATGATCCGCAGCGCGGTCGACTTGCCGCAGCCCGATGGGCCGAGCAGGCTGACGAACTCGCCCGGCATGATGTCGAGCGACAGGTCCGACAGCGCCAGCGTCCCATTGGAAAACTGCTTGGAGACGTGGCGCGCCGAAACGACGGCCCTGGAGATATCGGCGCCGGAGATGGGAGCGATCCTCAGCCGCCCATGCCGACGCGCTTGCAGACGAACTTGGTCGTGTAGGCGCTATGATAGTCGAGACCTTTGTCGACCACGCCGATCGCGACCATCTTGTCGAAGAAATCCTTGTAGTGCGCGTCCGTCATGCAGCCGATCCCGCCGGTTGTGGCCTCGCCGGAGACGACGATGCCGTTCTCCTTCATGGTCCGGATGGAAAACGCGATCTGCTCGTCGGTCATCTCCGGATTGTCTTTCTTGATCAGAGCGTTGGCGGCTGCGTTGTCGCCGTTGAGGTAGGTGTACCAGCCGATGATCGTCGCATCGACGAAGCGTTGCACCAACTCCGGCTTGTCGCGGACCATCGAGCTTTGCGCCTCGATCGTCGTGGAATACGGGTCGTATCCCTGGTCGGCGAGCAGGAACGTCTTGGGCGTCCATCCGGCTTGCTTGCGGACCTCGTAGGGCTCGGAGGTGACGTAGCCCTGCTGGGCGGATTTCACGTCGGCGATGAACGGTGCCGGATTGAACTGATATGGCTTGAACTGCGCGTCGCTGAAGCCTTTGTAGTTGGCCTTCATCCAGGTGAAATACGTGATGAAGCCTTCCTTGCCCATGAACAGTGTGGGCAGCTTGGCGAGGTCGGCGAAGCTGTCGACGCCCGCGTCCGGGTGCGCCATCAGAATCGCCGGATCCTTCTGGAAGATCGCCGCGACCGTCACCAGCGGGACGCCCTGCTTGACGGCGTCGAACGCGCCGAGCGTGCCACCCATGTAGAAGTCGATCTTGCCCGCGATCAGCAGGTTGCGGTTGGCCGCCTGCGGCCCGCCCTGGCGGATCGTCACGTCCAGGCCGAACTTCTTGTAGGTGCCGTCGGCCAGCGCCTGGTAGAAGCCGCCGTGCTCCGCTTGCGCGAGCCAGTTGGTGCCGAAACTGACGGCGTCATTGGCCATCGCGGCCGCGGAGAGCAGGCAGGCGGTGGCGGTCGCGAGCAAGCCGGGAAAAAGGCGCATCCGTTCGAGTCCTCTGCCAATTCGGCTTCATTGTCGAGCCAGGGCGTGCTGCAATGCAAGACATGCGACATCTACTTCCCGCTGGGATCCATCCGCCGTTCGCCGCCTATGCCCACGGGGTCGAGGTGCCGGCTGGGGCGAGGCTGGTGTTCGTGTCGGGTCAATTGGGGATCGCGGCCGACGGAACGGTGCCCGACACCTGCGAGGCGCAGGCGGCGCTTTGTTTCGGCAACGTCGCCGCGGTGCTGGCGGAAGCGGGCATGGGGCTGAGCGATGTCGTCCGCATCAATGCCTACGTGACGGATCGGGCGCACCTCAAGCCATATATGGCGGCGCGGGACCGGCTGTTCCCCGCGCCCTTCCCGGCGTCCACGCTGATGGTGGTGGCCGGGTTCGCGCGGCCGGAGTTCCTGGTGGAGATCGAGGCCGTGGCGGCCCGGCCATGAGCTATTGGTGGGCGGACCTACCGACGACGGCATTCGAGGGCTTGGATCCGATGCGCACCATCGCGATGCTGCCGATCGCTGCCATCGAGCAGCATGGGCCGCATCTGCCGGTGGGAACGGATACGGCGATCAACCGCGGCCTGCTCGACGCGCTGATCGCGCGTCTGCCGGCCAGCCTCGACCTGCGGATCCTGCCCATCCAGTCCATCGGCAAGTCCAACGAGCACCTGCATGCACCGGGCACGCTGACGCTGCCGGCTTCCCTGCTGATCGAGGCCTGGACGGAGATCGGGCTGTCGGTCGCGCGAACCGGACTGCGTAAGCTGGTGATGCTGAACTCGCACGGCGGCAATGAAGAGGTGATGGGCATCGTCGCCCGCGAGCTGCGCGTGCGAGCCGGCATGCTGGTGGTCAAGACGTCCTGGTCGCGCTTCGGCACGCCGGACGGGTTGCTGGACGAGCGCGAGAAGCGGCATGGCATCCACGGTGGCGATGCCGAAACCTCCCTCATGCTGCATCTGCGCCCGCAGGCGGTCGACCACACCAAAGCCAAGGATTTCATCTCCGCCGCGGCACGCGACGAGCAGCGCTTCGCCCTGTTGCGGCCGACCGGCACGCACGCCTATGCCTGGATCGCGAGCGATCTCAATTCCGATGGCACCGTCGGCGACGCCGCCAACGCCACCGCGGACCGAGGCCAAGCGATCGCCGCGCACCAGGTCGACGGGATGCTACGGCTCTTGGCCGACGTGCTGGCCGCGCCGATACCCGGCAGCACCAGGGATTGAAGCCGCCAAAGAAAGATCAGCTCAACGGGTCAACGGGCAGCCTCCGTCTTTTATCGAGGGGAACAGATTGTCGGCCTCGACCGTTGCCAGCTGATTGTACAGATCCCACTCGCCATGGGATTGCTGCGGCGTCTTGACCTGGAGCAAATACATGTCGTGGACCATCGACCCATCCTTGCGGATGACCCCGTGCGCCGTGAAGATGTCCTCGACCGGCATGTCGCGCATCTTTGCCGCGACGATGTCCGCGTCGGTCGTCCCTGCTGCCTCTACCGCCTGCAACCAATGGCGGGTAGCTGAATAGTCCGCGGCCTGAACCGATGTCGGCATCTTTCCCATTTTCGCCGCGAATTTCCCCGCCCACGCGCGCGACGCATCGTCGCGATCCCAATAGAACGAGTCTGTCAGCACCAAGCCTTGGCCCAGCTCCAATCCAAGCGCGTGGATGTCCGTGAGAAGGACAAAGAACCCGATGAGTGTCTTCTCCGAGGATTTCAGCCCGAATTCACTCGCCTCCCGAACGACCGAAACGGTGTCGGGCGGTCCGTTCGCCAAGCCGATCGCTTGAGCTTGCGACGCCATTGCTTGCAAGAGAAAGCTCGTGAGGTCCGGCGTATTGTAGGGATGACGCACTGAGCCCAACACCCGGCCGCCATTCTCTTCGACCACCCGCTCGGCATCGCGCTCCAAGGCGATGCCGAACGCATAGTCAGCAGTGAGGAAGAACCAGTTCTTCAGTCCGCGCGCCATCGCGGCACGCGTCGTGGCGCGCGCCAGGACGACCGTGTTGAAATTCCATTGCATCGAATACGGCGTGCAGAACTTGCCCGTAAAGTCCGACGTGAGCGTCGCGGTCGTGATGAACATCCTGCGTTTCTCGTTGGAGACGGTCTGAACCGCCAGCCCGGCCGGCGAAACCGGAACGTCTACGATGAGGTCCACCTTGTCTTCATCATACCATCGTCTCGCAATGCTTGCAGCAACGTCCGGCTTGAGTTGGTGATCGCCAGAGATCACGCGGATCGGCCGTCCGATCACGCGGCCTCCGATCTCGTCCACAGCCATTTGCGTGGCCGCCACCGATCCTGGACCGGCGAAGTCGCTCGAGCTTCCAGACATATCGGTCAGGACACCGATGGTGATCGGCTGCTCCTGGGCATCACAGGCGGCCGCCAAAGCAAGAACCTGCAAGCAAGCCAGAGCAAACACCCTCGTTGACATCCTACCCCCCTGTCGTGTGTTGAGATGGTATCGAACGGTCGATCCGTCAGGTCGTATGCCCATTGGCGATCCAGACCGCCACCCCGGCCACAAGCAGATGCAGGGCAGCAACGATCGCCGCATACCGCGTGAACACGCCAAGCGGCAGCAGACTGTCGCGCGTCGCGTCGAGCCTGGTCATGGCCGCGTCGGGTCGAAACGCTTGACCAAGGCCGCGCCGTAGCTGCCGTAGCCGGCCTGGCGCTGCGCCACCCCGGCGGCCCAGGCCGTGACCTTCTGCGGAAACCGCGTCTCGAACATGAAGGCCATGGTGCCCTCCAGCTTGTGCGGCTTCAACTCGACGGTGCTGGCGCGCTCGAAAGCCCCGACATCGGGGCCGTGCGGCAGCATGGTGTTGTGCAGGCTGAACCCGCCGGGCTCGAAGCCGCCACCGATCTTGGCGTCGTACTGGCCGTAGATCAGCCCCATGAACTCGCTCATGACGTTCATGTGGTACCAGGGCGGCCGGAACGTGTCCTCGGCCACCGCCCAGCGATCGGGGAAGATGACGAAGTCGATGTTGGCGGTCCCCGGCGTCTCGCTGGCCGAGGTCAGCACGGTGAAGATGCTGGGGTCGGCGTGGTCGAACAGCAGCGGCCCGACCGGCGAGAACCGACGCAGATCGTATTTGTAGGGTGCGTAGTTGCCATGCCAGGCCACCACGTCCAGCGGCGAATGGGCGATCTCGGTCTGCCACAGGGCGCCGCCCCATTTCAGCACGAGGCGGGACGGGGCGTCCCGGTCCTCGTAAGCGGCCATCGGAGTGAGGAAGTCGCGCGGGTTCGCCAGGCAGTTGGCGCCGATCGGGCCGCGCTCGGGAAGCGTGAAGCCGCCGCCGTAATTCTCGCACAAATAGCCGCGCGCCGGGCCGCCGGGCAGTTCCACCCGAAACTTGACCCCGCGCGGGATCGCCGCGACCTCGCCGGGCACCAGGTCGATGATGCCGAACTCGGTCCACAACCGCAGCGCCCCCTGCTGCGGCACGAACAGCAGTTCGCCATCCGCGTTGTAGAAATACGCGTCCTCCATCGACGCGGTGATCAGGTAGACGTGGGCGCCCATGCCGGCCATCGACCCGGCGTCGCCCGCCGTCGTGACGGTGCGGATACCTTCCAGAAAGGTCGTCGGCTCGTCTGGCAGCGGCACCGGGTTCCAGCGTAGGGGAGCCGGGGCCAGCGGCGCATCGTTGGCAGGGGCCGTCCGCCACAGCCCGGCGTGCATCGGCCGGAACGCCCCCCAATGCGCGACCGTCGGGCGGATGCGATACAACCACGAGCGCTCGTTCGTCGCGCGCGGCGCGGTGAAGGGCGAGCCCGACAGTTGCTCGGCATACAGACCGTAGGCGCAGCGCTGGGGCGAATTGCGGCCGATCGGCAGCGCCCCGGGCAAGGCTTCCGTCTCGAAGCCGTTGCCGAAGCCGGACTGGTAGCCAACATGCGCGGCGGCGGCCGTCAGCGCGGCCGGGGGTGGCATGACGTTCATGGCAACACTCCAAAGAAGCTATGGTGGTTCGAACAAGCCGGGTTCACGGGCACGCACGCATCAGACGCGGGCCGGCTTCTACGCGCCATGGCAGCCGAACCGGCAATCGTCACCAAACGGTCAAGTCCGGGGCAGAGCTGGCTTCATATAAGCGTGAGGTCATGAGGGTAGGAGAAGCCGTGTTCCGAAGCGCAACCGCATTGCTGGCGGCCAGTACGGCTCTCGGTGCTGCCCAGGCGAACGCTGCCATCGTCAATCAATGGGTCCAGTATGGGGCGAACAATACCGCGCTCATCCGCGCCATCGAGGACACGCCCAGCAATGGTTGTCCCGTCGCCACGCTGGACGGTGTCGGGCTTGCGCTCGTCCAACGCGGGCCCGTAACCACCACCGCGGATGCGCCGAAGACCTATTTCCCGGTGCTGATGTGCGAGGCGTCCGTCCCAGTCTTCGGGCACACGACCGTCGTCGTCAACGGCGTGACGCTGAAGATGCCCGTGGCGAACCCGAAGCGGATCCTGGTGATCGGCGATACCGGATGCCGTATCGCGGCGACGCTGGCGGGAACGCAGAACTGCAACGATCAGACCCAGTTCCCGCTGCAATACGTCTCCAATTACGCCGCCACGTTCAAGCCGGACCTGATCGTCCATGTCGGCGACTTCTTCTACCGCGAGCAGCCTTGTCCGACCGGGTTCAGCGGCTGCGCCGGCAACCCGGTGTTCGACAACTGGGATTCCTGGAACGCCGATTGGTTCGGCCCCGCCGCTAACCTGATCGCCGCCGCGCCGATGGCGATCTCGCGTGGGAACCATGAGAGCTGCAACCGTGGCGCCCATGGCTGGTTCCGCCTGCTCGACGTCCGCGCCTATGACCAGAAGGCGGTGGACTGCACCGGGCCATACACGCCGATGACCGGCGCGCCCGGCGCCAAGGGCCCGCTCACCCCGTATGACTACACCGACCCTTACGTGGTGAACGCCGGCAAGATCTCGCTGCTGATGTTCGACAGCAGCGACTCGAACACCAGCGCGCCGGATACCACGACCGTCTCGACCGATGGCCGGACGATCCCGCAAATCTATACGCAACAGCTCGCAGCGGCGCTGACCCCGCTGGCCAACACCGATTTGTTCTACATCACGCACAAGGCCGGCTATGACATCCGCCTGGCCAAGCTGAACGGCAACCTGCAGGGCGGCGACGCGACCCAGCAATCGGTGTTCGACTCGCTGACCCCCGGCGCGGTCCCGGCGCAGATCAAGCTGCTGATCTCAGGCCATGACCACCAGTTCCAAGTGGTCGACTTCAGGTCGAATTATGCGCCGCAGCTCGTGGTCGGCAATTCCGGCACGCTGCTCGACAACCAGAGCGGGACGCAACCGCAGACATTCACGCCGGACACGACGGGCACCAATTCGGGCGCCAGCTACGCCCTGCCGGGTGTCACCGGTACGCCGACCATCATGGTGCAGGCGACCAACAACCGCACCGAATACGGCTTCACCGTGCTGGACGCGACGACCTCCGGCTATCTGGTCAACACCTATAACCTGTCATCGGCCAAGGTGGCGCGCTGTGCGATCACGCTGACCCCGCGCTCGATGCTTTGCGCCCAATAGTGGATCGCCGGCCAGAGCAGCGGATGTGAACGCGATCTGGCCGCCGCCGGCGCCCGCCCGGGACGAGCCGGCGGCGCAAGCGCCGACGTGGATCGATGCGGAACGGACCAGCCGACTGGTCGCCACGCTCACTGTCCTATACGCGACGCTCGTGCTCGGCCTGCTCGGCGCACAGGTTTGGGCGGCGGCCTGGCTCGGGGCGGGCCTGGCGCCGGTCGCGGCGGCGGCGGCGATGGTGCCGTTGGCCGGGCTATTGGCGACGCTGCCGCTCGCACGGGCGCGGGCCGGGGTCGGCGTCATGCACGCTCGGCCACGCAAGACGGGCCGATGGAGCCGCCTCCCCCGACGCCTCGGCCTGTTGCGCGAGGAACGAGAGTCCGGCCTCCGCCTCGGCCGGCTCGCCCGGCGGCCACAGGGGGTGATCGTGCCGGCCATGGGCGCCTGCATCGTCGCCCTGCTCGCCGGGCGCAGCGAGGCCGGCATGGTGGGGCCGCATGCCATCGCGGCCGGGCTCGCCGCCGTGGTGCTCGGCTTTCCGCTACTCGTGGCCGAGCGGATGATGGATGCGGTTCGCCCCGCAAGCCTGCCGGAGGCCGACGCTCTGCGGGCGCTGCTGTTCGTGCCGGTCGCCGTCGTGCCGGTCGCAGGATTGTCGATGATCGCGGCATCCCTCGGCATCCCATACGCATCCGTCATCACGGATGCGCTGCAGATCATCGTTGGAGTCATCGCCGCCGAACTTGCGTTGCGTGCGCTGGCGAACTGGTTCCTGCCGGTGCCGCTTCCCATGCACGCGCGCGCCGCCGTCCAGTGCCTCTCCGCCCGCCTGCTGCAGCCGCGCCGTCTTGCGCCCGACGGCCTCGCCGCGCCGATCCGGTCCCATTTAGGGATCGACTTCTCGCGCAGCTGGGCGCTCGGCTTTGCCCGCTCGGCATCGCTGCCGGTGCTCCTGGTCCTCGGTGTCATCGCCTGGGGGCTGACCGGGGTGACGCTGATCGAGCAGGACCGGCGAGGCATCTACGAACGGTTCGGCGAGCCCGCTGCGGTGTGGGCGCCTGGCGCGCATGTGGGCCTGCCGTGGCCCATAGGCCGCGTGCAGCGCGTCGATCTCGGCGTCGTGCACGCGGTGGCGCTGGGCGGCGACGCCGGCGCGGCGCCCCCTAGCCCGGCCGAAGCCGCCGCGCCACCCGCTGCCGACCGGCTGTGGGATCAGGTGCATCCGTCCGAAGTATCCTACCTGCTGGCGAGCCGGGAAAGCGACGGCCGTCAGGGCTTCCAGACCGTGAACGTCGATATGACCGTGCTGTATCGGATCGGCGCGGATGACCGCTCCGCTCGCCAGGCGGCGTATGCGGTCGACGCCCCGGACGCGCTCGTGCGCGCGGAGGCGGGCCGCTTGATGGCGCAGTCGCTGGCGGGAACGGTGATCGAGGACGTGCTTGGCAACGGCCGCGAGGCGATGGCCGAGCGCCTCCGGGGCAGGCTGCAGGCGGCGCTGGACCGTTTCGACGGCGGCCTCCAGGTCGTCGCGATCGCGCTCGAGGCCGTCCACCCGCCGCCGGCCGCTGCGGCGGCCTACCACAACGTCCAGGCCGCGGAGATCATCGCCAATACGGCCATCGCGACCGAGCAGGGCCGGGCCATGGCCGCGGCCGCCCGGGACCGGCAGCGCGCCTCCGACCTGGTTCTGACGGCCCAGGGTGCGGCGGCGGAGACGGCCGGCCGGGCCGACGTCGCCGGCCGCGTCTTTGCGGCCGATCGTGTCGCGGCCGCGTCGGGCCGCGACTCCTTCCTGCTCGAGCGCTACCTCGCGGCGGTCTCGAGCGCGCTCGCCAAGGTGCCGCTGGTGATCGTCGACCGCGACCTGGCCGGGCCGGATGCGCCCTCCATCGACCTTCGCTCGTTCGGTGCGCCGCCGCTGCGCGCCGCGGGCGACGATTAGGACTTCCCGGATGTTCCACAGCGAAGACCATGGGCACGACCACGCTTGCCATCATCATCACGGCGCCCCCGAGCCCGGCAGCCCCGGCGCGCGCCGGGGGCGTCTGGCGATCCGGTTCGCGCTGGCCGCTCTCGTCGCGGCCGGCGCGGTGTTCGCCTCCGCCTCGGTGATGGTCCGGGCAGGACAGGCGACGGTGATCACCCGGTTCGGTGACCTCTCGCGCGTGCTGGTCGCGCCCGGCCTCGCCTGGAAGCTCCCGACGCCGGTCGAGAGCGTCATCCCGGTCGATCTCCGGCTGCACACGAGTTCGACCGGGCTGCAGGATGTCGGGACCAAGGACGGACTGCGCATCCTCGTGCAAGCTTACGTGGCCTGGCGCGTCCCGGCCGACCCGGAGCGGATCCGGCAATTCCTGCGCGCGGTGCGCAACGACCCGGACGAGGCGGCGCGGCAGATCCGCTCCCTGGTCGCCTCGGCGCTGCAGGTGACGGCGAGCAGTTTCGAACTGGCCGATCTGGTCGACACGGACACGCAGCGCCAGAAACTCCCCGAGTTCGAGGCGCGCCTGCGCGAGCAGGTCGATCGGCAAGTGCTGACGGTGTTCGGCATCCACGTCGTGCAGGTCGGCATCGAGCGGCTGAGCCTGCCGGACGCGACGTTGGCCGCCACCGTCGCGCGCATGCGGGCCGAGCGGGAGACCGTGGCCGCGGCGCGGACGGCGGAGGGCTTGCGCGCGGCCGCCGAGATCCGGGCAACCTCGATCCGCGACGGGCGCATTCTGGTTGCCAAGGCGCACACCGAGGCCGCCGACCTCGAGGCCGCGTCGCGCCGGGAGGCTGCGGAGATCGAGTCCGCCGCCTATCGCGCCGATCCGGGCCTCTACACATTGCTGCGGTCGATGGACACGCTGGCCAGCGTCGTCGGTCCGAACACGCGGATGGTCCTGCGCACCGATGCGATCCCGTTCGACGTCCTGACCCGGCGCGCGCCAACCGGGGTCGAGCTCCAGGCCCCGGCGGACCGGACCGTCGGCTCTCTCCGGTGATGCCTTCCGCGCAGGACGGGCCGGTCGCGCAGTCGATCTCGATCGGCTTTCGAGCCGTCGCGCTCGGCGTCGTCGTCCTGTCGGCGGCGTGGATCGGGTCGAATTGGCGGCAGGTGCAGCCGGAGAGCCAGGCCGTCGTGCTGCAGTTCGGCCGCATCGCCCGCGTCCAGCAGGCCGGCCTGACGCTGGCGTGGCCGCGGCCCATGGGCGAGGTGGCGCTCGTGCCGGGCCGCGACCGGCTGCTGACATTGCGGACGAGTGCACCGGCGCGGCTCGGCGGATTGCAGGACGCCTATACCGACGCGAGCGGCGTTGTCGTGCCGCCCGGGGCCGGCAGCTACCTCACTGGCGATGGCAGCGCCGTGCTGCTGGCGGCGACGCTGTCGTATCAGGTCAGCGACGCAGCCGCCTACTACGTCGCCCGCGACCATGTCGAGCCGGCGCTGCAACGCGTGTTCGACGCGGCGGCCGTCGGGGTGGCGGCAACGCGCACGCTGGATGATTTTCTCGTGGCCCGCTCCGCGACGGCCGGCGCAGCCGACGGTATCCGTACTCTGCAGGATCGCCGGGAAGCGCTGCGCGGCGACATCGTGGACGCGATGAACGGCCGGCTGGCGGCGCTGGCCCAAGCTGGCGGACCGCTCGGGGTGACGGTGACCCGGGTCGATCTGGAACCGACGCTGCCGCCCGATGCGCGCATCGCCTTCGACGGCGTGCTGGTCGCCGAGCAACTGGCCGAACAGGCGGTCGCGACCGCGCGGACACAGGCGACGCAATCGATCCAGGCTGCCCAACGCGAGCGCGATCAGGTGCTGACGGAAGCGAGGGCGAACGCGGCCGAGCGCGTGGCCGCCGCCCGGGTGCGCACCGCCGCCATCAGTGCGGTGCAGGCCAGCTTCACCGCCGATGCACGCCCGGCGATGCTCGAGCAGCAATACCGCGAACAGATCGCCGGCATCATGCACCGGGTCGGCAAATTGGTGACGGTCGGCCGGGACGGGGGCCGGATTATCGTTCCGGCCGATGTCGGCGGCGCGCCGTGAGCGCCTCCATCGCCCTCGGCGAATCGCGCCCCTTGCTGGCGCGGTTCGAACGCGGCTTGCTGGGGGTGCGGCTGACGCTGGCGATGTTCGCGGCCGGGCTGCTGGTGCTGTCGGTCGCCTGGCAGGTTGGCTTTCCCGACCAGCGCCTGCTGTCCGATCTCGTGGCCGGCGTGGCCGCGCTGCTCGTCGCGGTGCCCGTGATCGGGGCGGCCTGGAACAGCCTGCGCCACCCCAGTCTTCACGGCGTGACCGACCGGCTCATCGCCGTCGCGCTCGTGGCGGCCTGGGCGAGCGGCGACCTGATGACGGCGGCGGTGCTGCCGATCATCATGATCTTGGGCCACGTCCTCGAGGAGCGCAGCCTACTCGGCTCGCGTGAAGCCATCCAGGCCCTGACCCGGCTGACCGAGACCACCGCCCGCCGTATCGAGCCCGGCGGCATCGCCATCGTGCCCGCCGCGTCGTTGCGTGTCGGCGACCGGCTCGAACTGCTGCCCGGCAGCCGCGTCCCCGCCGACGGCATCGTCCGTGCCGGCGAGGCCGGGCTCGACATGGCGTCGTTGACGGGGGAGAGCGTGCCGGTCGACGTGGGCCCCGGCGATGCCGCGCTGGCCGGGTCGATCAACACCAACGGGCGGCTCGAGCTCGAGATCACGCGGCTCGGCGCCGAGACGACGCTGGGCAAGATCATCGCTTTGATGCGCACCGCCGAACGCGCCAAGCCGCCGGTCGCCAGGTTGCTCGAACGCTATGCCGGGCATTATCTGGCCCTGGTTCTGCTGATCGCGGCGGGGACGTGGCTGGCGAGCGGCGACACGACCGCGATGCTCGCCGTGTTGGTCGCGTCCTGTCCGTGCGCGCTCGTCCTGGCGGCGCCGGCAACCTCGATCGCGGCGATCTCGGTAGCGGCGCGGCATGGCATCCTGATCAAAGGGGCGGCGTTCCTCGAGCAGCTCGCCGAGGTCAACGCCGTGATGTTCGACAAGACCGGCACGCTGACCACGGGGGCGTTGTCGCTGGCCGAGGTGCAGGCGGTTGCTGGCGTGGACCCTGCCCACGTGGCGGCGCTCGCGGCGACGCTGGGCGCGGCGAGCACGCACCCGGTCAGCCGCGCCGCGGCCGCGGCGGTGCTACCGGCCGCACGCATGGTCGCCTCGAATGTGCGCGAGAGCGGCGGCTTCGGCGTCATCGCCGTGATCGACGGTAAACCAGCGGCGCTGGGACGCCCCGAGCTGTTCCGTTCGCAAGAAATCGCCACGCCGCCGGCGCCGCCGCATGACGGCCCGATTGCCGGCGTGAGCTATGACCGCCGCTTCCTCGGCTGGCTGCTGTTCGCGGACCAGACGCGGCCGGAATCGCGCGAGGCGACGCAGGCGCTGCAGCGCCTGGGCCTGCGACGGCAGGTGCTGCTGACGGGTGACCGGCGCGCCGTCGCGACCCGCATTGCGACGGAACTCGGGATCGGCGACGTCGATGCCGAGGCGTTGCCGGAGACCAAGATGCACCGCGTGATGGCGGAGATCGCCGCCGGGTTCCGCCCGATGGTGGTGGGCGACGGGATCAATGACAGCCTGGCGCTCAAGGTGGGTGCGGTCGGCGTCGCGATGGGTGCGCAGGGGACCGACGTCGCGCTGGCCTCGGCCGACCTGGTGCTGATGACCAGCGATTTGCGGCGGCTGGCCACCGCGATCCGGTTGAGCCGGCTGTGCCGGCGCACGATCCACGTCAACGTCGCCATCGGCCTGGGCTGGACGATGGCGCTGGTGACATTGGCCGCGGCCGGGGTGCTCGGCGCCGAGGGCGCGATCATCGCCGCACTCCTGCACAATTTCAGCACCTTCCTCGGCCTCGGCAATGCCGGGCGGCTGCTGCTGTTCGACGAGATCGGCCCGGCCGAGAGACCCGCGTGACTTGTTCCACGAGAGACTGGAGTTCAGTAATGACAAGAAGAACCATCCTACTGGCGTCGGCCCTGGCGAGCGCCGTCTGGGTCCTGCCAGCGTCGGCCACGACGTTCGTCACCACCCTTGCAGCATTCAACGCGGGCGCCACCGGGTCAGTCACAAGCACGCCGAATCCGGGCAGTTACGACCTTACGCAGCTCTTCTTGCCGACGACGTCCACCATCGCGTTGAACGACGGCACGTCGCTCGGGTTGTCGACACCGGCACAGGTGACGGCGGCCCAAAATGGCTTCCCGTACGATTTTGCAGACGGCTTCGCCGGCGAGATCTTCGTCCCGCAGGATGCCAACGGCAATCAAGTCTCCAGCGTGACGTTCACGCTAGGCGGCGCGATCACCGCGCTCGGCTTCGAGGTGGCTCCGTTCTCGAACGCCATGGGGGCGCCGAACTTCGGCGTGCCCGGAGGACCCTATTCGATCACGGTGGTGCTGGCGACCGGACAGGGCGCCACCACGACACTTCCCGGCGGGAATGACGGGACCGGAACGACGCAGTCGCACTTCTTCGGCTTCTACGGTGGCGGCGTGTCCTCGCTGACGATCAGCACCAGCGACCCGAACGGGCTCGGCTTCGGCAATTTCGTCGACGTTCCGGAACCCGCTTCCGCGGCGGTGCTGCTGTGCGGTCTGGCCTGGGTCGTGCGCGCCCGCAGGCGGACCGGGATGGCCTGAGCCCATCCGGGTCCGGTCCCCATGGGTCGTCGCGGTGTCGATGGCGCTGACATGGGGCCACTCGGCGAAGGCAGAACCGCCGCGGCTTTCGGGAACCATCGTCGCGGGAGAACTGCGTGTGGCGATCTTCGCCGGCCGGTCCGGCGAGGCGCCGCTCGTGGTGCAAGAGGGCGATCAACTCGGGGATGAACGAGTGACGGGGATCGGCGCCCGGAGCGTCGAACTCAGCGGTCCCGCAGGGAAGCGGCTGGTCGTTCTCGGGGACGATCCCACGGCTCGGACCGCCCTTGCCACCGCGATTCCGCCGCCACCAATGGTCGATGCGTACCGGCGTGAGCGTGAGACGGAGAACGATCAATAACTTGACCTCCCCTCGATATCCCGCCGCGACGACATCGCAGAGTCATCGAACCTTCATCCCGGCGTCACCGCTGGCGTGTGACCAGGTCGCCCGATGCAGTATGCGAACGCGACCGGTGCCGAGCTTTCCAGCGTATCCGCGCCGCCGGCCCTACGGCGCACGGCGCTCACCCAGGCAAGGCTGGCCTGGCTGCTGCTGCTGCCGTCCCTGCTCGTGTTGGCGCTCTTCTGCTACGGGCCGATCGTCCAGGTGGTCTGGCGCTCGCTGCAGGTGAAGCGATTCGGCCGGCCGGCCGAGCTCGGCTTGGGAAACTACCACGCCCTATTCGACGACGACCGCTTCATGGGCGCGCTGTGGAATACGGTGGCCTACGCCGCAGGCACGATCGTGCCCAGTCTCGCGCTGGCGCTGCTGTTCGCCCTGGCGCTGCGGGAGACGAGCTGGCTGAGCTCGGCCGTGCGCACGCTGCTGGTGCTGCCGATGATGGTGCCGCTGGTGGCGGCGGCGGCGTTGTTCACGTTCATCTTCCTGCCCGGCGCCGGACTGATCGACCATTATCTGTGGCCGCTTGGCCTAGGCGGCGCCAATTGGCTCGGTGACCCGGCGCTCGCGCTGCCGTCCATCATCGCCATCACGATCTGGAAGAACACCGGCTACTACATGCTCTTCTTCCTAGCCGGATTGGCCGCCGTGCCGGAAGAACAGATCGACGCCGCCAAGCTCGAGGGCGCCACCGCGGTGCAGCGGCTGCGCTACGTCATCCTGCCGCTGCTGGGGCCGACGATGGGCTTCGTGACGGTGATCGCGCTGATCAACGTGCTGGTGCAGGTCGACCACGTGCTGGTCATGACGGGTGGCGGCCCCGCCGACGCGACCAACCTGCTGCTCTCCTACATCTATCAAACCGCGCAGCAGAACCTCGATATCGGCCGGGCGAGCGCGGCGACGGTGGTGAGCGTGGCCGGGCTGTTCGCGCTGGCGATGGTCAGCCTGCGGACGCTCGAACGAGGCGTTCACTATGAGAGCTAGGCGGTTGCCGTCCGCGCCGATGCTGGCGGTGGCGGCATGCGGACTGGTTTGGGCGGTGCCGTTCCTGTGGATGGCGGTGGCGTCGTTCCGGCCGGGCTACCCGGATGATATCGCGAGCTTGGTGCCGCATCCGCCGCTCAGCCTCGACAACTATGCCGAGGCGTGGTCGTCCGGACATTTCACGCTTTGGTATGCGAATACGCTGGCGATGTGCCTAGGGATCCTGGCGATCCAGTGCGTCACGGTGACGCTGGCCGGGTATGCCTTCGCGCGGCTTCGGTTTCGCGGGTCGCGGGCGGTGTTCATCCTGTTCCTGCTGCAGTTGTTGCTCGTCCCTGCCCTGCTGATCGTGCCGAACCTGCAGATGCTGGTGACGCTCGGATTATACGACACGCTCGCCGGGGTGGCGGCGCCGTATCTGGCGTCGGCATTCGGCGTGTTCCTGATGCGCCAGACGTTCCGGCAGTTGCCGCGCGATTACGAGGAGGCGGCGGCGCTGGATGGGGCGGGACCGTTGCGGATCATCTGGCATGTGCTGCTGCCGATGGCGCGCCCGGGTCTGGCGGCGTTCGCGGTAATCAGCCTGACGGCGCACTGGAACGAGTATGTCTGGCCGCTGATGGCGACCACCTCGCCGGGTCATCAAGTGCTGACGGTGGGTCTGGCCAGTTTCGCCGGTGCTTCCGAAGGCGGCGGCCAGTGGGGCGTGGTCGCGGCCGGGACGGCGCTGGTCGCCGCGCCATTGCTGCTGCTGTTCCTCGTGTTCCAACGCCGCATCGTCGGCAGCTTCGTGTTCTCAGGGATCAAATAGGAGACGTCATGCGCAGACACTGTCTGGCCGCGCTGCTCGCGCTTTCGACCACGTTCGCGCCGGTGGGAGCGCAGGCCGCCACGGAAATCGAGCTGTTCTTCCCCGTTCCCGTCAGTGGCCAGCTCGCCAACGAGATGCAGCGCGTGGTCGACGACTTCAACCAGGGCCATACCGACATCCACGCCACCGCGACCTACACCGGCAGCTACGACGATACGTCGTTGAAGACGCGCGCCGCCATGCAGGGCGGGCGGCCGCCGGCGGTGGTGCTGCAGAGTGCCAACTACTTGCGGGACTACGCAATCAACGGCGAGGCGATCTCGCTCAATCCGCTGATCGAGAAGGATGGCACCACGCCGGCCGCGTTCATGGACCAGTTCTGGCCGGCGCTGAAACCGAACGCGATGGAGGCCGGCCAAGTGATCGGCGTGCCATTCCAGAACTCGACCCCAGTGCTCTACTATAGTGTGGACGCGTTCAGGGAAGTCGGGCTCGACCCCGACCATCCGCCGGCGACCTGGGACGAGTGGGTCGAGGCGGCAAAGAAGCTGACCAAGCGGGACGGCAACCAGGCGGTGCGCTGGGGCCTGATGATGAGCACGGTCGAGGATAACCTCACCTGGCTCGTCAGCGGCCTGGCGATGAGCAATGGCGGCCAGTATTTCAACGCGGATTGGGGCGGCGAGGTGTATTACAACACGCCGTCGACGCTCGGCGCGGTGCGGTTCCTCGATGACCTCATCCATAAGCACAAGGTGATGCCGGAGGGCACTTCGGACGCCAATGCGATGACGTCGGCGTTCTTCAGCGGACGGGCGGCGATGATATTGAACAGCACGGGCGCGCTGTCCTTCGTGCGGGCGAACATGAAGACGCCCTACAAGGTCGCCTTCGTGCCGCGCGCGCTGATGAACGCGGTCCCGATCGGTGGCGGCAGCCTGATGATCCCCACGGGCAACTCGCCGGAGCGGATCGCGGCGGCCTGGACTCTGATCAAGTGGATGACGGCGCCGGACGTCGCTGCGCGCTGGAGTCAGTTCACGGGTTATTTCGCGCCGAACAAGGCGGCCTACGAGCTGCCGGCGATGCAGGATTTCATCAAGGAGCACCCGGACGCGAAGGTCGCGCTGGACCAGCTCCAATATGCGCGGCCGTGGTTTGCGACCTATCAGACGGTGCCGGTGCGCAAGGCGCTGGGCGACCAGATGCAGCTCATGCTGTCCGCCCGAGCCAAGCCGGCGGACGTGGTCGTCAACGGGCAGAAGGCGGCCGACGCGCTGCTGCGACCGTATGTCGAGCAGACGGCGTTGAAGACGCCATGAGCGGCTGCACCATCGTCCAGCTGACGGATTTGCACATCCGTCCGCGCGGGGTCGCGGCCAACCGGGTCGCCGAGACCAACATGCTGGTGACCCGGGCGTTGCGCGCGGTCGATCGGCTGCACCCCGCGGCAGATGCGGTGATCATCACCGGCGACCTGACCGAGTGCGGGCTGCAGTCGGAGTATGCGTTGTTGCGGGAAATGTTGGCGGCGGAGCTGCACCGTCCCGTGTACGTCATCCCCGGCAACCATGACCGGCGCGAGCTGCTGCTGCGGGAGATCCCGGGCGTCGAGCAGGCGGACGGGTTCGTGCAGTATACGGTCGAGACGCTGCCGATCCGGCTCGTGATGCTGGACACGGTGGTGCCCGGCGCCGGGCATGGCGCTTTGTGCGAACGGCGGCTCGACTGGCTCGATCGGACGCTGGCGGCGGCGCCGGACAAGCCGACGATGATCGGCATGCACCATCCGCCATTCATCTGCGGGATCGGCCACATGGACGCGATCGCCTTGCACGCGCCGGAGCGGTTCATCGCGATCGTTGCGCGGCATCCTCAGGTCGAGCGAATCGTGTGTGGGCATCACCATCGCCCGATCATCACCCGGGTCGCGGGCGCGATCGCGACGATCTGCCCGTCGGCGGCGCATCAAGTGGAGCTGGACCTGACGGATCGGTCGCCGGGCGCGTTCGTGCTGGAGCCGCCGGCCTATCAGATCCATCGCTGGCGGGCGGAGACGGGCTTCGTGACGCACACCGCGTTGGTCGACGCGTTTCCGGGCCCGTTTCCCTTCCTGGACGATCCGGATTACCCCGGTCGCCCGAGGTGATCGCAACCGCGCTCGGTTATGGGCATGCGGAGCAATGGCTGGCCCATTCGTATGAGCGCCCCTTCCTGCAGGGTAGGGACGGGACGTATCCCTGCTGGTGCGAGCACGACGATCGTGGAGCCATGTTCGAACCACCCCATCTCCGCACCCTTGGCGAACCTGGAATTACAAGCGTAGCGGCGCAGGGTCGGGCGTCCTCCGTCCGTGGCGAGAGGGGGCAAGAAGCCGAGCCGGATCCCGGATACCAGGATCGCCGCCACCGCCACCAGCGTGACGCTTTGCCCGCCGGGTTCCAGCACCGTCCGAACCGCGACACGCTCATTTCGGCAGAACAGCCGGCGCACCCGGCGCAGCGCGGGCGGATTGACGTTCCAGCGGTCGCCGAAGATGTGGGTGACGCCCCCGACGACGCACGCGCCCGGCGCGTGGAAGCGGTGATACATGGCGGCCGTGAGACGCAGCGTGACGAAGCTGCCGCCTTCGAACGATCCGGCCTCCGCCGCGTCCCCCAGCAATTCGGTCAGCGCGTAGGCCATTCCCTTCACCTGGAGGGCCTGGCCGGCCGCCACCGTGCCGAAAGCGCCGACGATCGCGTCGCACGGACTGGTCAGCACGTCCGGGTCCAGATCGACGGGCCGGGCGTCTGGCCGAAGCCGGCGGGTGAAGCAGTCATGCATGGAGCGGAATTGCGTATCGGCGGCATCCGACAGATCCAGTTCCGTAAAGCGACGCCATACCCAGAGCGACAGGCCACAGATCAGCTTGTTCTCGCTGCGGCTGATGCGGCCGACGCATTGGCTGGCTAGACGGCGCGGGATGCGATTGGTGAGCAGGAAGTTGAGCCCGTCATGGCGGGCGAGCCGGGATAGGAACACAGAGGAGAGTCCTTGTTGACTGAATGGGGATCGTTGGTGCCGGGCGCGGTTGCCGGCGGTGCAGTGCTGAGCGCGCTGTTCGTCCGGGGACGCGCGCGGCTCGAGCTGTCGCGGGCCAAGCATCGTTCGTTGACCGGGCACGCGCGCTGGTCGCGCCGGGTCGCAGCGCTGGTGCCGTTCTACGAGTATGACGACGATCGGTTTTTCCGCTGCGATGGCGCCCCTGGCGAGGTGGAGGCGCGGCGCCGCGCGGGGTTCGCGCGCTTGGCCCGGCTGTATCAGGAGCGCTTTCCACAAACGGCGGACGCGCTGAAGCAGGCACGCGAGAGCGTGTCCGACCTCCAGTTCACCTCCGCCTACCGCGTGCCGTTCCAATTCAGCCGCCGGGTGCGCGAGGCGCTGCCAGCCGGGTCGTTCGTGCGGTCCGTGCAGGGCACGACGGTGACGGACCTGGATGGCAACTCGTTCCATGACCTGACCGGGTCGTATGGCGTCAATTTGTTCGGCCATGATTTCTACAAGGCATGCATGCGCGACGGCGCAGCGCTGGTCGCCGACGTGGGCGCGATACTGGGTGCCTACCACCCGGTGCTGACGGACAACGCCACCCGGCTGCGGGCGATCTCCGGGCACGACGAGGTGTCGTTCCATATGTCGGGCACGGAGGCGGTCATGCAGGCGGTGCGGCTGGCGCGCTATCATACGCGCCGGCCCAAGCTGGTTCGGTTCTGCGGTGCCTATCACGGCTGGTGGGGCGACGTGCAGCCCGGCGTCGGCAACCCCATGCCCGCCGACGCCACGCTGACCTTGGCGGAGATGTCGGAGCGGACGTTGCGCGTGCTGCGGCGCCGTCGCGACATCGCCTGCGTGCTGGTCAATCCGCTGCAGGCGCTGCACCCCAACGCGGCCGCGCCGTCGGACGCGACGCTGGTGGACAGTCGCCGCCGCGCCGGGCTCGACCGGGCCGCCTATGCCGACTGGTTGCGGCAGTTGCGCGCGGTCTGCACCGAGCGCGGCATCGTGCTGATCTTCGATGAAGTGTTCGTTGGCTTCCGACTGGCACGCGGCGGGGCGCAGGATTATTTCGGCGTGCGGGCGGACCTTGTCACCTACGGCAAGTCGTTGGGCGGAGGCCTGCCCGTGGGCGTGTTGTGCGGCAAGGCCGCGCTGATGCGGCGCTTCCGCCAGGATCGGCCGGTCGACGTGTGCTTCGCCCGCGGCACGTTCAACGCGCACCCCCAGGTGATGGGGGCGATGAACGTCTTCCTGCGCCGGCTCGAGAACCCGGACATACTGCAATTGTATCAAGGCCTGGATGAACGCTGGGACGGTCGGGCGGCGGAATTGAACGTACGTCTCGCCGCCGCTGGGGTGCCGGTGCGGGTGGCAAACCTGTCGTCCATTTGGACTGTCCTCTACACGGCGCCGGCGCGCTACAACTGGATGCTGCAATACTACCTTCGAGCTGAAGGGCTGGCGCTGAGCTGGGTCGGCACCGGTCGCCTGATCTTCAGCCTGAACTTCGACGACGCGGATTTTGCCGCCGTAGCGGACCGCTTCGTGGCCGCCTGCCAAGCGATGGCGGACGATGGCTGGTGGTGGTTGGCGCCGGCGGCCACGAACAAGACCATCCAGCGCCAACTCCTGCGCGAGCTGGTCGTGGCAGCCCTGGGCCGGCCACGACCAGTCCCGGCTCAGTGATGGGCGTCGACGACCTCGTCGGTGCCGTCGCCGGCAATGGAGCGTGACCGACGCTGCTGCCAGAACGCGTTTGGTGCGCCGCGATACAGCATGATGTCACTGAACGGGTCCGTGATGATCTTGGTCGCCCACACGATGCCCGTTTGCACGTCGGCGATGAAGAAGAGCTGCACCGTGCGGAACAAGAGGCCGCCCAGGCCGATCGCTAGCCACATCATGCCGAGGTGCCGGGCAAAGGTCATCAGGTCGTGCGCCGGCTGGCATAGGCCCAGCGCGGTCGGGAATATCACCAGCAGCAGCGGCGACAAGGCCCAGATCGACATGAGCACGATCTTACGGCGTAGATTGTAGCCGATCTTGATGGCCTCCTTGTGCTCGTGGGAGGCATCGTTGACCTGGTCGTAGGTTTTCGGCTCGAACACCAGGTGGCCGATCTGGCGGCTGGTCATGGACACCAGCCAGGCGAGCAGGGCCGCCATGGCCGGATCCTTGAACAGCAGCGCGTAGGCGCACACGAAGCTGAGCGCGCTCAGTAGATGCAGCGACTGGTTGATCAGGCTGTGATGATAATAGCGGTGGTCGTCCCAGCGCTGGGTGCGAAGCAGCTCGAAGAAGCCGGTCATCTATCCTCCTGTGTGGCGGCCGAAGCCGCGGGGTCAGGCAGCCATGGTCACGTGCAGCGGCCGATCCGGACCAGGCAGAAATGCCCGAGCGGGGGCAGCATCCGCTTCTCGATCAGCCGGACGGCTGGCGTGGCCTCGAGCCAGCGCGCGTAACGGCCCCATGGAAACTGCGTTCGCCAGCCCAGTCGGCTGGTGAGGGGCATGAGCGCGCCCTCGATGACGCCGCGCAGCCCACGCTCCGCGCCGATGCGGGTGGCGATGATGATCTCGCCGCCGGGTCGCACCACCCGGACGAACTCATCGAGCGCGCGTTCCGGGTTTGGGACGGCAGTGACGACGTATTGCGCCACGACCACGTCGAATGAGGCGTCCGGATAGCCGAGCGCCTCGGCATCGCCGATGGCGATGTCCTCGACGTTGGACAGGTTCTTGCGTCGGACGCGCTCGCGCGCCTTGTCGAGCATAGGCTCGCTGATGTCGACACCGACGATGCGGCTGGTCCGGCGGTAAGAGGACAGAGAGAGGCCGGTGCCGACGCCGACCTCCAAGATGCGGCCGCCCACGCGCTCGGCCGCCTGCACGGACAGCAGCCGGCCATGCCGAAACACAGGGCCGAACACCATGTCGTAGATGGGCGCCCAGCGGCCATAGGCCGATGCGACACTTTGCGTGTTCATCGCGGGGGCGGCAGGAGTGCTCATCGATGTCCTTCGAGCCGACAGTGATCTGCGGCAGACGGGGCCGCACCGCCGGCGTATGGGTTCCTGCCAGTCATCGTGCCATCACGTAATACGAGGCCAAGACCATGACGCCTCGAGCGTCGCGTGTGTGTTGTAGTTCGATGAAGGCTGGCCTCGATAGAACTGGCTCCGTCGAAACTCGCAGCAGTGCTCATGGGCTGCGAGCGGATATCTTATCGCAAGACTTTCATATTTCGACGCTCGATCGCGGCCTGGGACGGGTCTATTCATATGGCGCTTCGAAGAGAGAAATGGCGCGAGACGACGACTTCATCGTGCACCCCGACCGCGCTCAGCCGCCCCGGCTTCCCGCTCAGGGCTTCACCCTGCTGGAAGTGCTGGTCGCGCTCGCCATCGCGATACCCGCGCTGCTGCTGATCTACCGACAAGGCGCTGTCTCGCTCGACCTGACGCGGTCGGCGGCGCGGTACGCAGAAGCTGTCTCCCGCGCGCAGTCGCGGCTCGATGCGCTGGTGGACACGGCGCTCGCGCCCCGCGACAGCGAAGGTGACGAAGGCAACGATTTTCACTGGCATACGCGCATCACGCCGATCACGACCGTGCAGCAGAAGAGCGATGCCGGGCGCCGCTCCGTCTATGCCGCAGGCACGACGCTGTATGCGGCCACGGTCGAGGTATCGTGGCGCGGGCAGCGGGGGCCGAGCCGTGTGACGTTGGCGACCCGGCTCGCGGGCCCGGCGGCAGAGCGGCCGCGCTGAACGCTCGCGGGTTCACCGTGCTCGAGATCCTGATCGCGGTCGCCGTACTCGGCCTGCTGATCGGTCTGCTCGACCAAGGCCTGGGCTTCGCGGTCCGGGTGGCCGCCATGCAGGGTCGGATGAGCGATGGCGCCGCCGATCTGCCCGTCGTCGATGCGGCCTTGCGCCGCCTGGTCGCCAATGCCGACCCGGGCGTCTTTCCCGAGCCGGCCTCCCTGCGAGGGACCAGCGACTCTCTCGCCATGGTCACGCAGACGGTGGGTGCCGACGGGGTGCGGCGGCCGGTCGATGCGGTGCTGTCGGCGAGCGGCGGGTCGGTGCGGTTGCGCTTGGGCGTGCACCGGCATGTCGAGCGGTTCGGGCCAGTGGCAGGGAGCGAGGACATGGTGCTGCTCGGCGGCATCGACCGCTTGCTGATCGATTATGCCGACGGCGGGACCGGCGTGTGGCGGTCGAGTTGGGCCGCGGAGACCCTCCCGGCACTGGTTCGCATCCGGCTGGTCTTCGCAGGCGGGGTCCAACGCTGGCCGCCGATCATCATCGCGCCTCGGCTCGAGGCACTGGGGCAGTGAGGCCGCCCGGATTCGCCCTGCTGATCACGCTGTGGCTCTTGGTGCCGCTCTCGGTGCTGTTTCTGGTGTTGGCCGGGTCGGCGCACTCGGATGGACAGGTCGCGGCCAATCTGCGCGACGAGGCCGTATTGCGGGCCGCCGCCGATGGCGGGATCGAAACGGCCATCGTCGCCCTCCTCGGCGACCACAATGCCGATCCACCAAGCCGGATCGCGATCGGCGATGCGGTCGTCACGATCGCGTCGGAATCGTTGGCCGGGTTCGTCAACCCGAACCTGGCGTCGGCGTCCCTGTTGCGCGCGTTGCTGGTCCGGGTCGGGGTCGAACCGGCACGGGCGGATCTGGTCGCGCAAGCGATCGTCGAGTGGCGGACGCCGGGCCAGCAGCGCGCCGCGGGGGCGGGCAAGGCGGCGGTGTATCGTGCGGGAGGGCTCGATTACGGTCCGCCAGGCGCTCCGTTCGAGACGGTTGCCGAACTCGGCGACGTCTTGGGGATGGATGCCGGGCTTCTCGACAGGTTGCGCCCAGCGCTGTCCATGTTCACCGACGCGCCGCCCAACCCGGCCCTGGCGCCGCCGCTGGTGCGGTCGGCCCTGGCCGAGCTCGGCAGCATCGGCAAGGGTGCCATCGACCGCGGCGCGGTGTTCCACATCAGGGCGAGCGCGACCGATGGCCGCGCCTTGGCGCAGCGAGACGCGGTGATCCGCCTTGGCCCGGGCCCGCGGCCGTGGCGCGTGTTGGCCTGGGGGAGCGGGCCCGATTAGTCTTGCTAGGCGCGCGCTCGCCGGATCACGCTATCGAGCAGGATGGCGGCGAGGCCTGCGAACAGGATCAACCCGGCCCAACTCGCCGCCAGGCCGATGGCCGGTAGAAGCAACCCGGTCAGCACCAGCCAGACGACGATCGACAGGGCGAACCGACCATTATCGACGAAGAGGCCGAAGATCTCGCGCCAGACGGCGCCAAGCCAACTCACGCCTTGGCTCCCGGTGCAACGCCGACGGGGCGCGCCGCGCGGCACAGCCGGACCGATAGGAGCGCCAGCAGCAGGAAGCCCGCGACCAGACCGAGGATCGCCAGGTCCTCACCGGGCCAGTCGATCCCGATTCCCTCGCCGAACCAGAAGCAGCCGAAGCCCGAGAGCAGGACGCCTACCGCGAATTTCAGGCTGTTTTCGGGCACGCGCGCCAACGGCTTATGGACCGCGACACCGAGCGCGGCGACCAGCAGCAGCGCCAGCAGCGCCCCGACGCTGGCCGGCAGCAGCAGCCCGGCGCCACCCGCCCCGATCGCGATCACGATGAAGACGACCTCGATCCCCTCGAGCAACGTGACCTGGAACGTGGCGCTGAAGGCCGTGCGATCCCAACCGGCCCGCCGTCCCGCCCCCCGCATCCTGGCAGTCTGCCGTGCGAAGGCGGCATCCTCGTCGCGCAACGGGATAACCCCGGCAGCCCGCAGGATCGCCTTGTGCAACCATCGCATGCCGAACAGCAGCGTCAGCACGCCGACGGCGACCTGGATCGCATCCACCGGGATGCTGGTCAGCGCGCTGCCCAGCACCAGGACGAGGGCGAGCAGGACCGCCACGGCGCCGAGCGCACCGAGGATCGCATCGCGCCATCCCCGGACGCTGCCGACGGCGAGAATGACCGTCAGCGCTTCGACGAACTCGACGGCCGAGGCGAGAAAGCCGGTCAGCACGGACGGTCCGAAATGCGTCCATGCAATGCTGGACATCACGCAACTCCTTCGATGGCGGCGGCACCGTAGATTATTGGTGACGCGATTGAAGGGACCGCACACGTCTGTGGCCCGATGCTTCACTGAACGATCACATTGCGGCCAGAGTTGCCCTTCTAAGAAGGCCGTCATCTGAGCCGGGAGATTTGAGTGCGAAATCAAGACAAATTGTCGAGACTGAAAACCGTCTCGCAGTTTGGAACGCTCACGGCGGCGGCGTTGACCCTTCTCGCGCTGGCGGACATGGAGGCGCAAGCCCAGAGTGTGCTGCCCGTGGAGGGCGTGACGGTGCGGACGGACCGGGCCAACGATGCCGTGGCGCAAGCGCCGACCCTCGCGCCGCTGGACGCGACGCAGCCGACCTCGGTCGTCTCCGGTCAGTTCATCCAGAACAACCTGCCGCCGCAATCCGATTACGGCCAAGTCGTCGGGCTCACGCCGAGCGGCGTCGGCATCGAGCAGAACGGACCCGGGGGCGCGTTCGCCGGGCAGGTCACGATCCGCGGTTTCCAGGACGGCCAGTATAACGTCACGCTCGACGGCATCCCGTTTGGTGACAGCAACAACTACACCCACCACACGTCCGCCTATTTCATGAACCGCGACCTGGGCAACATCATCGTCGACCGCGGCCCCGGCACGGCGTCGACCATCGGCAACGCCACCTTCGGCGGCACGGTCGAACTCAACACCAAAGCGCCCGCGGTGCGCACGACGCTGACGCCCTATGCGGCCTATGGCAGCTTCAACACGGCGCTGTATGGCGGCCAGGTCGATAGCGGGGTGCTGCCCGGCGGCGGCTCCTTCGTGCTCGACGCCGAGCGCACGACGACCGACGGCGCCATCAGCCTCGCTGCCGCGCGGCGGGACAATTTCTTCTTCAAGGCCGTCCAGCCGATCGGCGACCGTACGACGCTGACCCTGGTCGGCCTCTACAACACGACCGATCAATACTTCAACCGTGGCGCCTCGCGCGCGCAGATCGCGCAGTTCGGGCCGGGCTACGGCTTCTCGGACGATCCAAGACTGCAGAACTACTATAAGTACAACCGCAACAAGAGCCATTCGGATCTCAGCTATCTCGGCATCAATTCGCAACTCGATGAGAATTGGTCGGTCGACAACAAGATCTACACCTACGGCTACTTCCTCACCGGGGTGCGCGGCCTGGACGTGTCCAACGTCACCAACCCGAGCACCGTCTATTCGCCGAACGACGTCGCCGGCACCAAGCAGGCGAACCTATACCGGGCCTTCGGCGACACCGTGCAGGTCAAGCGCCTGTTGTCGTTCGGTGACATCAAGGTCGGCGCCTGGATCGAGAACCAGTCGAACGGCTACTCCCAGCAGAACGTCGACCTCACCCGCGGCTACCTGCCGACCCCGAATTCGCTGGCCTCCTACAGCTACCTCGATCACGAGGACCTCTTCACGCTGCAGCCCTACGTCGAACTCGACATCAAGCCGGCCTTCATCCCCGGGCTCACGGTGACGCCCGGCATCAAATACAGCTTCTTCCAGCGCTCGCTCGATGCGACCGTCAACGTCGGCACCGGCCAGCCGCTCAAGGTCGTCAAGGCCTACAGCTCGCCGCAGCCGGCGGTCACCGCCCGCTACGAGCTGAACCCGAACCTCTCGGTCTATGCGCAATACGCCAAGGGCTTCCTCGCGCCGAACCTCAACTACATCCAGAACGCCGATCCCTCGAAGACCAACGTCGATCCGCAACAGACCAACAACTATCAAGTCGGCACCAGTTATCAAAACCGCGCCATCGCCATCTCGGGGGATGTCTACTACATCGACTTCTCGAACATGGTCGGTAGCCGCAACGTCGGCGTCAACACGATCTACTTCAACCAAGGCGCGGTCGACTATTACGGGGTCGAGGGCGAGACGACCGTCTCGGTCGGCCACGGCGTCCAGCTCTACGGCAACGGCAGCCTGAACGTCGCCAAGAACCGCGCGACCGGGCAGCCCATCGCCAACGCGCCGGAGGCCACCTGGGCGCTCGGCGTGCTCTATAATAACGGTCCGTTCGGGGCGTCGTTGATCAACAAATGGGTCGGCAGCCGCTACGGCGACACCGGGCTGAAGCAGGGGTTGGAGCCGTTCAACCAGCTCGACGCCGCAGTCCACTACACGGTGCAGCGTCCGCACCTGCCGCCGATCAATCTGAAGCTGCAGGTCAACAACATCATCGACAGCCGCAAGATCATCGAGTTCGACCTATACGCCGGCAGCAAGTCAACCCCGATCTACTTCACCCAGCCCGGCCGTAGCGCCTTCTTCTCCATCGAGGTGCCAATCTGAGACGTGGCGTCATAACGCCGCTTCGCTCCGTTGCCGCCGTTCTCCTGATCGCCGTCATCGCGGCGGTCGTCGCGCTCTGGCCTGCCGCGGAAGGCGAGACGATCGTCATCTACTCGGCGATGGGCCCAAGCGGGGCGATGATCCCGGCGTTCGAGGCCGAAACCGGCTTGCGCGTCACCTACATCAACATGGCCGGTGGCCCATTGCAGGCGCGCATCTATGCCGAAGGGACGCGGCCGCGCTGGACGCTGGCCTGGTTCGTCGGCGACGCGTCGATGGCCGCGCTCGATGCTGCCGGGCTGCTGCAGCGGCAGGCGATGCCGGCGGGCATCGACTGGACGCCGCCCGCCCGCGCCCTGCTGCCGGCCGACGGGGCCTACGCGCCCACCGGCCTGACCATCGCGGGCGTGTTCCTGACCCACGGCGCGGCTCTACCCGCCGAATGGTCAGGCCTCGCCGGCGTGACCGGGGGCGTCGGCATGGTCAGCCCGGTGATGTCCGGCACCGCCTACCCGATCATGTCCTCGATCTTTACCGCAGCCGGGGGCAGCGAGACCGGCCGCGCGCTGCTGCAGCGCCTCGGCGCCGACCGGCTGAGCGTCGCGGCCACCAACCCGTTGCTGATCGCGCAACTCCGGCGCGGCGAGGTCGGAGTGGCGATCCTGCCGAGCCAGGCAGCGTACAGCTTGGCCCGGCGCGACCCCTCGTTTCAGGTCGCAGTGCCGCGCCCAGCCGGCCTCGTCCCGGCGGTGATCGGCCTCAGCGCCGGGGCCTCGCCGGCCTTGCAGGCCAAGGCACGCCGCTTCGTGCAGTTTCTGCTGACGCCGCGCGGCCAAGCCCTGATCCTTCGCTCGACCGCCGAGGGCGTGGCGTGGCCCCCGATCGAGGGTGTTCCGCCGCCACCGGGACTTCCGGCCCTGGCCGACCTCGCTCTCGTGCATCCCGACCCGGTGCTGTGGGGTGCCCGGCAGGGGCAGGAGATCGGCTGGTTTCGGCGCGAGATCGCCCCGTGATGGCACGACATGCGACAGCCAAGGCGGCGACCCTGCTGCCGCTTCTGTTCGGCGTGGTCATCACCTACCCGCTGCTGCGCTTCATGCTGCTGCCGCTGGTGCCCGCCTTCGGCCCGGCGGCGACGCCTCCGGCCGGCCTCGGCCCAGGCTTGGGTCCCGCGCTCGGCAACTCGCTGCTGCTGGCGACGCTCGCCTCCATCTGCGCCGTCCCGCCGGCGGTTTGGCTGGCGACGCTCCTGGAACGGCGGCGCTGGCGCGGTGCCCGGCTGCTGACGGGAACGTTGCTGCTGCTGTTCCTGCTGCCGGGCTATCTCGACGCGGCGGGGTGGCAGATCCTACTCGCCAGCCCAGCCGTCGCGGTCTTACCGAGGCTGCGCGACGCGCTGCTCGGATGGCCCGGCTTGGTCGGCCTGACCGCGCTGAAGGCGCTGCCGGTCGCGACCATCGTCGCCCGGGCAGGCTGGGCCGGGTTCCAGCCGCGGCTGGACGAGGCGACCCGGCTACATGTGCAGAGTGCCTGGCGCCGTCGGACGCTCGGGCTGCGGCCAGTGGGCCCGGCGGCCCTGACAGCCCTGCTGATCGTGTTCGTCGAGGCCATGCACGAATACGGGCTCGCGACCACGCTCGGCGCCCGCTTGCGGCTGCCGCTTCTGGTGGCCGAGGTCTACGCCAGCCTTTCGACGTGGCCGATCTCGTGGTCGCGCGCTGCCCTCGCCGGCGACTTGCTCATGCTCGCCACGCTCGTGCCCTTAGCCGCGCGGCTTTGGCTTGGCCGGCTCACGCCCGCTCCCCTCGATCGCGCGCTGGCACGGCCGCCGCGCGCCGCGTCGGCCCTCGAAAGCGGGGCCGGCTATGCTGCCACTACCGCCATCTTCGCCGCCGGCTGCGCCGTGCCGCTCGCGGCGCTGTTCACCGATGCGGTCCTACCGAGCACGGAGGTCTTGCCCGAAGGGGCCTGGAACGCCATCGCGACGTCGCTGCTCTACGCCTTCGTCGGCGCGCTCGGTTCGGTCGGGCTCGCCACGGCGCTGGCCGGGTCGAGATCCGGAACCGGGCTGACGCGGTGGTTGGCCTGGTTGCCGCTCGGCAACCTCGCCGTCCCCGGCATCGTGCTCGGCGCGGCCGAAATCATCGCCTTCAACGGCCCGCCGCTTCCGCTGCTCGGGACGCCGCTGGCGCTGATCGTCGCGCAGACCGCGACGCAGGCGCCATTGCTGGCCTTACTGCTGCATGCGCCGATGCGGACCCGCAGCGCCGCCTCGGGTGACGCTGCCCTGGTGCACGGCATCCCGTGGCTCGACCGCATCGAACGCATTCACCTGCCGCCCCTATCGCGGCCGCTCGCCTGGGCGTGGTGCCTGGCCTTCTGCCGGCTGTTCTTCGAACTCCCGCTCGCCCAGATGCTGGCGCCGGCCGGCCGCGAGCCCGTCGCCGTCACGCTCGTGCAGTTGCAGCAGGCGCTGCGGTTCTCGGCCGAAGCACGGCTGGCGGCGGCGGCCATCCTGCTCTGCGGCGCCATCGTCGCCGTCGTGCTCGCCCTCGCCGAGCGCGCCAAGTGACCCTGCTCGACATCGAAGGCCTGACCCGCGCCTTCGCTGGCCGCCCCGTGCTGCAGTCGCTCGACCTGGCCATCGCCCCGGGCGAGATCGCGGTGCTCGTCGGCGCCTCCGGCTCCGGCAAGACCACGCTGTTGCGCATCGTCGCCGGGCTGGAGCGCGCGGAAACCGGCACTGTGCGGCTGCGCGGAACGGTGGTCGACGGTCCCGCGCGGGCACCCGTGCCGCCCCAACGGCGCGGGCTGGGCATGGTGTTCCAGGAACATGCGCTCTGGCCCCATCTGACCGCGGCCGAGAACATCCAACTGGCCGTCCCGCGCGGCTCCGGCGACCCGGCCCGGATCGCGCGCGCCCTGCTCGATGACGTCGCGCTCCCCGGCATGGCCGACCGCCGCCCGGCCACGCTCTCCGGCGGGCAACAGCAACGGGTGGCCCTCGCCCGCGCCCTGGCGACGGGGTCCGACCTCGTGCTGCTCGACGAGCCACTCTCCAGCCTCGATGAAACCGTGCGCGACCGCCTGCGCCCGTTGATCCGCGATCGCCTGCGCAGCGCCGGCCGGGCCGCGCTGCTGGTCAGCCACGACCGTATCGACGCCTGGCGCATGGCCGATCGCCTGCTCGTGCTGGAAGCCGGCACCCTGTCGCAGGCCGGACGCCCCGAAGCGCTGTACGCCGCTCCCGCGACGCTCACGGTCGCCCGCTACATGGGCGCGGAGGGCTATTTGCCGGTGCGCGGCGCCGGTCCGGAGGTCGAGCTCGCCGGCTGCGGCCATCGGCTGGCCGCCCGGACCATATTACTGCCGGAACAACCCGGCGTCGCCGTCGCGCACCCGTCCGGGATCGCGCTTGCGCCGACCGGCGGCGTATCGGCGACGCGGCTGGACACGATGTTCGAGGCGGGTCGCTGGCGCACGCGCTGGCGTATCGGCGAGGGCGAATTGCTCGGGCTCCACGATACGCCACCGCCCGCAATCGCCACGTTGTCCATCGACCCGGCCGCGCTGTTCGCGTTTCCGAGCTAACTAATCCGCCTGGACCCCGATCGGCACGCTGACCGTGATGGGACCCGCCGGCATGTGTGGCCCGAATGGCGGAAAACCACCGCGCTGCACCGCCCCGAGCGCCGCATCGTCGATCGCGCGAATGCCGCTGCCCCGCGCCAGCCGCGCCGACACGATCCGGCCATCCGGCGCGATCGTCGCCTCGATGACGGCCGTGCCACTGAGCCCGAGTTGACCGACGGTGCGGTCACTCAGCATGTTGCGCTCGATCTGCCGATGCAGCCCGGCGCGATAGGGGCCGAGTCCGGAGCTAACATCGGCCGGGGCGGCCGGCGCGGCAGTGGCGTGCGGCGTCTCCAGGGGCGCCGGCATCCGCGCCGCCTCGATCGCTGCTGCGACGTCGCTGCGCTCGCGACTCGGGGTTGGGAGTGGTCGTGCCGCTCGCTGGGTCAGGCGCGGCCGGGGCGGCTCGGGACGCTGTGGGAGAGGGAGCGGCGGCGGGGACAACGGCAACGGCAACGGCTGCTCCGGCGTCACCATTGCGATCGCGCTGGGCAGCGGCGGCGGCTCGATCGCCGGCAACGGCGCCGGC
>CAZZVQ010000033.1:6820-41667 GCA_964657565.1 uncultured Acetobacteraceae bacterium | reverse complement strand
GGCTGCCCTGATGCGCGAGATACCCACGATCGCCGACGCGATGTCGAGGGCGCGCGAGCTGGTGGAGCCGGACGCGCTCCGCTGGGCGCACGTCCAGGCCGTCGCCGCGGCGGCCGCCGGGCTCGGCGCCTGAATGTGACGGACGTTACGTCGCCCTGCCCCCTGGCGCGACCCACGTGCGAAGCGTGCCTCCGGCGCCCCAGACAATCCCTGCTGGGCGTCGTCCACAGGACCAGGGCTGCCGGTCGCGCTGTCTCTTGGGACGGCCCACCGTCCACGGAGCGCACAGGACAGAGGAGTGCACAGGAAAAAGACGCTTCACCTGCGGCGCCGTCCTGGCCATCGGCCCCCGCACTCGACCTGGAACGGCATGTCGGCCCATGAACTTCAGCAGCCGCATGGCCACGCCATCCGTCTTTGCCCCGGCGCGGCCCGACCGATGAGCCCGGGCTCGCCCATGCCGCTCCGCTACACCCGCATCGCCATGCTGTTCCATTGGACAATGGCGCTCGGCATCCTGAGCCTGATCGTCATGGGGCTCGCGATGACCCAGCTGACCATCACGCCGATGCTGCAGTTCAAGCTGTATCAACTCCACAAATCGATCGGCATCACCGTCTTGTTCGCGGCTGTGCTGCGCATCCTCTGGCGTCTGGCGCATCGGCCGCCGCCCGCCCCGGTCTCCCTTGCCCGGGTCGAGCGGAATGCGGCCGAGGGGATGCATCGGCTGCTCTATGTCTTCATGTTCGCGATGCCGCTGACCGGCTGGGCGGTGGTGTCGGTCTCGCCATACAACATCCCGACCGTGCTCTACGGCCTGATCCCCTGGCCCCATCTGCCGATCCTCTCGACCCTTCCGGACAAGGCCTCGGCCGACGCCATCTTGTCCAACGTCCATGCCTATGGCGGCTGGGTCCTGATGGCCCTGCTGGCCGTGCATGCCGGCGCTGCATTGCGGCACCACTTCGTGCTGCGCGACGAGGTGCTGGTACGCATGCTGCCGGGCTGGACGCAGCGCCGCCGCTTGACGCGCCAACAGGAGAATACATGAACCAGAACGCAGCCTTCATCCTCGCCCTGTGCATCGCGGCACCGCACCTCGCGGTCGCGCAAGGCGCAACAGGATCGAGTGCGGCGGGGTCCGACAACTGGATCGTCGATCCGGCGAAGAGCGTCCTGGGCTTTTCCGGCACGCAGACCGGGACCAAGTTCTCCGGTCGCTTCAAACGCTACGAGGCCACCATCCAGTTCGATCCCGCTAACCCGGCAAACGGTCACGCGACCGTCACCATCGACACCGCCAGCGCCAGCACCGGCGACACGCAGCGCGACGAGGCCATGCCTGGCGCCGACTGGTTCAACGCCAAGAGTTTCCCCAAGGCGGTGTTCGAGGCGACGAGCTTCCAATCGAAGGGGAGCAACGACTACGTTGCGATTGGCACCTTGACCATCCGCGGCATCACCCTCAGCGAAACTCTGCCTTTCACCCTCGCGATCGACGGCGACACCGCGCATGCGAAAGGCAGGCTAGAGCTGGTCCGCAGCGCGTTCGGCGTCGGCCAGGGCGCCTGGTCGAGCAGTCAATGGGTGGCCCTCGAAGTCGGCGTCGACATCGACCTACTCGCGCACCGTGCCAAGTAACGGCCAAAGCCGGGGATGTAGGCTGCGCTCTGATTACGATCACGGGGGTCATCCGCGTCGGGGTCAGCATTGACGTTGCCTGCGGCATCGGCTTTTGCGCCGAACACGCTGCCGTTGCCAATATGATCGCTCACATCTAAAGTATCGGCGCCGTCAATCGACATCGTAATGTGCTGCCTCCTTGTGGTCGCTGCCGCGAGTTGATTTGTCAGATTGATCCTGCAAACATCGATACGCGGATCTTACTGTCAGGCGGAACGGTTGCCACTTTGCGCAATCTGCTTCCAGACTACTGGTTGCTTGATCAGCAGTGGTAACGGCTGATTATGGTGCCGCCAGCACACAGCGCATTCTATCTGTCGACTCGATACAGAGCGGACTGAGAGACCGTTGACGGCACCACCGCGACGGCCCAGCATTGGGAATGCTCGAGCGTAACGTTCCTTCACGCCTTTACTACGCCCGCTCCTACTAGGTGCTGTCTTGCAGTTGCGGACCGAGCCAACGGGGATCGAGCGCCTTACCGGGTTCGGCCACTCTATTGTCCAGTAACATAGTTCTTATTGAACGAGCGTAACTGAACAATTACAGGACTGAAAGTGAACCAAGCGAGACGCCCGTGACCCTGATCATCCGGCTGGCCCTGCGCGACTGGGATTATCTCACACCGCTGCTGCTCGGCGATCTGCAGCCAGATCGCTTCACCCTGCAGATCGACCGTGTCGGCACCCTGACGGACAAGCTGGCCGAGGACGCACGCTACGAGGGCGGCGAGGTCTCGCTCAGCCGCTATGCCCAGACCTGCGCCGCCGGCACCAACGGGCTGGTCGGGGTGCCGCACTTCCTGATGCGCGGCTTCCGCCATCGCTGCATCATCACTGCCAAGTCCTCGGCCCTGACCCGGCTGGACCAACTCGGCGGCACGCGCATCGGCGTCACCGGCTGGCAGGATTCCGGCAATACCTGGACCCGCGCCCTGCTGCGCCGCGCCGGGATCGGCAACGATGACGTTCGCTGGTTCGCCGGCCGCCTCACGGCGGATCACCCCATCATGGACCGCCTCGGCCGGTTCGCGCAGCCCGGCCGCATCGAGGCCGCGCCTGAGGAGCGCTCGCTCATGGAGATGCTGGCCGACGGCACGCTGGATGCTGTCTTCACCCCTTTCATGCCGCCCGGCTTTTTCGCGCCGGAGTCGCAGTTCCGCCCCTTTCTGCCGGATTATCCTGCCGCCGACGCGCAATACTGCCGCGAGATCGGCTATGTACCCGGCATCCATCTGCTCGCGCTAAAGCCCACCATTGCGGCCGCACATCCATGGCTGGCGCAGGCGCTGAGCGAGGTGCTGGACGAATCCGCCCGCATCTGGCTAGCCAAGCGCGAGAAGTATGCGGACACCACGCCTTGGATCAGCGACGAGCTGGCCCGCGTGGCGCGGGAGCTACCGGAGGGCTGGAATGCCAACGGCTTTGCCCCGAACGAGGCGATGATCGATGACTTCTGCGCCGAGTTGTACGCTCAGTCGATCACCGCCGAGCGCCTGATGCCTCGAGACCTTTTCCCAGCCTAATCCACCGAAGGAGACGAGCATGAAGCTCAAAACTGCCGTGCTTGCCGCCGCCTGCGTCATCGCCCTCACGCCGCTGTCGGCCCAGGCGCAAGACGCCTCGATCAAGCTGCCCGTGCACCAGCTGAACCCGGCCCTGCGCGCGACGCTGCCGCAGGAGATCCGCAACGCGGGGGAGCTGGTCTCGGTAAACAACGGTTCGTTTCCTCCCTACGAGATCGTCAGCGGCACCCGCACCATGACGGGCGCCAGCGCCGAGCTGCAGGATGCGTTGGGCGAGCTGCTGGGTATCAAGATCAAGCACGAGACGGTCAGCGGCCTGTCCTCGATCCTGGCCGGGATCAAGGCCGGGCGCTATCAAATGGCCGGCGGTCCCATCGGCGACTTCCCGGAGCGGGAGGCGCAAAACGACTTCATCGATTTCGTGCAGGAGTTTGTGGTCCTGGCGGTGCCTGCAGGCAATCCAAAGGGGTTCAAGAGCGTGGCGGACACCTGCGGCAGCAGGGTCGCTGTCATGGCGGGCGGTTCCGCGGAGAAGGTAATCAAGGCGCAGGCCGAGACCTGCAAGAGTGAGGGCAAGCCGGAACTGCAGGTGCAGTCTTTCGCCGATCAACCCAGCTCTATCCTGGCTGTCCGCTCCGAGCGGTCCGATGCCTTTTTCTCCTCCATGGCGCCGCTCACCTACTTCGTGCAGCAGGCGCGTGGGCAGCTGGAGCTGGCGGGCGTGGGGCAGGAGAATGGATTTCGCAACCTGTTCCAGGGCAGCGTGGTGGCAAAGGGGTCGCCGCTGGGGCCGGTGCTCCTCGAAGGCTACGGGCTGCTGGTGGCCGATGGCACCTATGCCGCCATCATGAAGCGCTGGGGCATTGAGAACAACCTGATCGCCAAGCCCGGCATGAACCTGGCCGGCAGCGCGCCTAAGTGAGTGCGCCCCGGGCCGACAACCTGCTCGCGCTGCGGGATGTGGCCAAGGCCCGGGCGCCGCTACGGATCGGCCTGTTCATCGCCTGGGTCTTGGTGCTGCTGGTCGCCGCGCGGGTGCTCTGGGCCGTGGCGGTAAACAAAAACTTCGAATGGCCCGTTGTGGGTGAATGGCTGACCGAGGCCTCCATTCTGCACGGTCTCTCGGTCTCGCTCGGCCTTACCGTGGTGGCGATGGTACTGGGCGTACTCATCGGCCTGCTGCTGGCCGTGGCCCGGTTGTCGAAAAGCCGGCTGCTGACCGGCCAGGCCGGCCTCTACATCTGGTTCTTCCGCGGCACGCCGCTGCTGGTGCAGCTGATCTTCTGGTACAACATGTCCACCCTGTTCCCCGCCGTGGTGCTGGCTGTGCCGTTCGGGCCCGAGATCGCGCGTTGGAAGACCAACGACGTGATCACCCCGCTCACCGCCGCCATCGCCGGGCTGGCGTTGAACGAGGCGGCGTATATGGCCGAGATCATCCGAGCCGGACTACTCTCGGTGGATCCGAAGCAGACCGAGACGGCGGAGAGCTTCGGCATGACCCGGGCCCGGGCGCTATGGCGCATCGTGATCCCGCAGGCGATGCGCGCCATCATCCCGCCCACCGGCAACCAGCTGATCAGCATGATCAAGGCGACCTCGCTGGTCAGCGTTATCGCAATGAGCGACCTGCTGTATTCTGTGCAGGCCGTGTATAATCGCACGTTCGAGGTGGTGCCGCTGCTCCTGGTGGCGGTGTTCTGGTATCTGCTCGTCACTTCCGTGCTGAACGTGGTGCAGTCCGCCGTCGAGCGCTATTACGCCCGCGGCTCCGACGATGCACAACGGCGGGTCGCCACGGAACCCGCTTTGGCGGACGCACGATGACCGAGCCCCTCGTCCGCGCCCGGGGTGTCCGCAAGGCATTCGGGTCGAACCAGGTGCTGAAGGGCATCGACCTCGATGTCATGCCCGGGCAGACCGTGGCGGTCCTGGGGCCGTCCGGCTCCGGCAAGTCCACCTTCCTCCGCTGCATCAACCACCTGGAGGAGATGGACGCCGGTGCCATCACCGTCGGCGACATGCAGGTCGGCTACGAGCTGAAGGGCGGCACGCTGCGCAAGCTGTCCCGCAACGCCATAGCCCAGCAGCGCCGCCGGATCGGTATGGTGTTTCAGCAGTTCAACCTCTACCCGCATTTGACGGTGCTGCAGAACATTACCGAGGCCCCGGTGGGCGTGCACGGTCTGAAGCGCGCCGCCGCAGAAGCCCTGGGACGGGAGCTGCTGGCCCGCGTCGGCCTGGCGGAAAAAGCCGCCGCTTATCCTCGCCAGCTCTCGGGCGGTCAGCAGCAGCGCGTCGCCATCGCGCGCGCCCTGGCGATCCGGCCCGAGCTAATGCTGTTCGATGAGCCGACCTCCGCGCTGGATCCCGAACTGGTCGGCGAGGTGCTGGCTACCATGCGCGGCCTGGCGCATGGCGGGCTGACCATGATCGTGGTGACGCACGAGATCGATTTCGCGCGGGAGGTCGCAGATCACGTGGTGTTCATGGATTGCGGCGTGATCGTGGAGCAGGGGCCACCGGATCAGGTCATCGGCGCTCCGCAGCATCCGCGCACCCAGGCGTTCCTCGCCCGCTTCATTTCCTAATCGTTGCGGAACATCACACTGGCACAGTTCCGAGCAGTAATCTTTGGAGTTCTGTCATCGCCGGCGGCGGAGCTGGTCGAAGTAAACGATGACGATAATCAGCCCACCGGTGATGATCAATTGCCAGAACGGATTGACATTCAACAGATTTGCGCCGTTAGCGATGGTCGTCAGCAGGAAGCTACCGAGCAGCGGGCCGTAGATGCTGCCGACGGCGCCGAACAGGCTGGTGCCGCCTATGACCGTAGCCGCGATCGCCTGCAGCTCGATGCCCTGCCCCGTGTTCTGAGTGCCAATCGACAGCCGCGAGGTCGTCAGCACGGCCGCCACCGCGGCCAGGAAAGCCGACAGCATGTAAGCCACATAGATCATGCGTGACACGCCGATGCCGGAAAGCCTGGCCGCCTCGGGGTTGCTGCCGATCGCGTACAAATACCGCCCCCAGCGGCTATGGTGCAGGAACACGTAAGCCGGGATGGCCACGACGACGACCATCCAGAACAGGCTTGGAATGCCAAATAGACTCGAGGGGGCAAACCAGGTGAAGGCGTCCGGCAAGCCGGAGATCGTGCTGCCGTTGGTGATCAGGAATCCCATGCCACGCAGGGCCGTCAGCGTGGCGAGCGTCATGATGAACGGTGGCAGCCCCATCGTGACGATGCCGAAGGCGTGGAACGCGCCGATCGCCAGCGCCATCAGCAACGTCAGCAGAATCGCGAGCGGGATCGCTACCTGCGCCTTCAGCAACAGCGCCAGTATCACGCTGCAGAAGCCGAGCAACGCGCCGACCGAGAGATCGATCCCGGCGGTGATGATGACGAAGGTCTGCCCGACCGCCAGAATCGCCACCAAATAGGCCTGCCGCATCAGGTTGGTGACGTTGATCTGAGTCAGGAAGCGCGGCGTGCTCAGCGCCAATGCGGTCCAGAGCAGGATCAGCAAGCCGAGCAGCGTCAGGCTCAGTAGCAGGTTGATGCGCGCCTGCGAGCGGTTCCGGGCGGCGAGCCGGGCCTGATCGGCGAGGGTATCGCTTAAGATGTGCGCCTCTGCCATCAGGCGCCGATCGCTTGTGCCAGGATTTCCTCCATCGGCGCCTCACGATAGCCGTAGCTGGCGACGTTGCGGCCGCGCCGAAACACGTGCAGCCGGTCGGCGAGTTCATAGACTTCCGGAAGGTAGGAGGAGATCAGGATGATCCCCGCCCCTTTCTGCAGCAGCGCGCCGAACAGACGGTAGATCTCCACCTTGGTGCCGACATCGACGCCGACGGTCGGCTCATCGAAGATGAACAACTCGGCGCCATGGGCGAGCCATTTGCCGACCACAACCTTCTGCTGATTGCCGCCCGAGAGCGACTGCGCCAGCGTCGCCCGGCTTGCCGTGGCGATACGCAGCCGGCCGATCTGGGCGTCGGCCGCCCGCATCGCCGCCCCACGGTCGATCACCAACGCCCTGGTCAGCCGGTCGAAGATCGTTAGGTTGAGGTTGGTCGAGACGCCGAGATTGAGGCATAGGCCCTGGTCCCGCCGGCTCTCCGGCACCAAGGCCATGCCACGCGCGATCGCGGCGCGAGGGGAGTCGAGGTCAACCGGTTCGCCAGCCCAGCGCACGACCCCGGCGGTGCGGGGAAAGCGGCCGAACAGGGTCTGCACGAACTCGCTCCGCCCGGCGCCGATCAGCCCGTAGAGACCAACGATCTCGCCCCGGTGCACTTGGACCGAAATGTCGTTGAAACCCCGTCCGCTCAGGCCCTCGGTGGACACCAATTCAGGACCGGCCGGCACCGCGTCCTTGTGGTAGATCTGGTCGATCGAGCGGGCGATCATGGCGCGGATCAGCCGCGGCTCGTCCGTCTCGGCCACACGCTCGGTGCTGATCAGCGCGCCGTCGCGCAGCACTGACACGCGGTCCGCGAGCTCGAATACCTCCTCGAGCCGGTGGCTGATATAGATGATCGTGACACCTTGCGCCTGCAGCCGGCGAATGAGGGCGAAGAGTTGTGCCGCCTCCTGCCGGGTCAGGTAAGCCGTGGGCTCGTCGAAGATCAGGAACCGTGTGCCGCGCAGCGCTGCGCGTGCCGCGGCGACGAGTTGCTGTTGGCCGATGGTCAGCGTGGACAGGATGACGCCGGCCGGGATCCTGAAGCCGAGATCGTCCAGCACGCGCTGCGCCTCCCGCTCCATGCGGGATTTGTGCAGGACACCCAGGCGCGTGTGCTCGTCGCCCAGGAACAGATTGGCCGCGACCGTCAAGTGGCGGCACAGCACCACCTCCTGGTGCACCGCGTTGATGCCGAGCGCGATCGCGTCCTGCGGCCCGGCGAATGCGACGGGTCGACCTTCCCAGAGGATTTCCCCCGAGGTCTTCAGGTGCACCCCCGTCAGCAGCTTGATCAGCGTGGACTTGCCGGCGCCATTCTCGCCGACAATGGCATGGATCTCGCCGGCCTCGAAAGCGAGGTCGACTTGGCGCAGCGCGTGCGTCCCAGTAAACCGCTTGTCGAGGCGGCACAGTTCCAGCAGCGCCATCGGAGCTGGCCCGGCGCTATTTCACCTTCGGGTTGAGCAGTTCTTGGCTCCGCGGGCTGTTCATGTTCGCCTTGGTGATCGTGTTCACCCCCGTGTCGACGAAGGCGGGCACCGCTTGGCCCTTGCTGGCCGCGAGGGCCGTCTTGATGCCGTCATAGCCCATCCGATACGGGTCCTGCACGATCAGCGCGTAGATCACGCCGTCGCCGAGGAATTTCACCAGCTTCTCGTCATTGTCGAAGCCGATCAGCGCGATCTTGCCTCCCAAATTGTTCTCGCCGATGGCCTGTCCCGCACCCTGGGCCATGATCAGGTTCGAGGCGAACACGCCCTTCAGGTCGGGATCGGCGGTGAGCAGGTCGGTCATGATGTTGAGCGCCGTGGTCGCCTGACCGTCGGCGACTTTGTCGGCGGTGAGCTTGAGGCCGGGGTATTTCGCGAGCTGTTCCTTGAAGCCCTGCGCGCGCTGATCGAGCGAGCCAACGCCGGGCAGCGAGGTAATCAGCGCCACGTGACCCTCCATCTTTCCGCCGCTTTTGCTGGCGATGCCCTGCGCCAACGCCTCGGCTGCGGCCCGGCCGCCCTGCACGTTGTCAGTAGTAAGGAACGAGGTGAACGCCTTGCTGTCGGCGCCGCTATCGATGCCGATGATCTTGACCGATTTCGCCGCCTGGTCGATCGGCTTGCCAAGTGCCGCGAACTGGGTCGGCGAGATGACGACGGCGGCGGGGCGTCCGGCGACCGCATTCTCCAGGATGCCGATCTGCCCGGTGATGTCGCTCTCGCTCTGAGCGCCGAGTTGCGGCACCGTCACGTGCAGGTCCTCGCCCGCCTTGCGTGCGCCGGCCAGCACGATCTGCCAGTAGAAGCTGGTCGTGTCCTTGACGATGATGGGGATCGTCAGCTCTTGCGCCCGCGGCGACGTGTGCGAGACGAGCAGGGCGGTGGCCCAGACGGCCAGTGTCAGAAGCAGACGCTTCGTCATCGACATTCTCCCCAATATTTACGTCTTCTCGGACGTTTCGGAAAGGATGCCTGGCTCTGAGCACCTAATCAACCGTTCTGAAGCAAACCGGCCGCCAGCGTGGCAGTGCGGAGGTGCGCATAGCCCTTCCGCGCGTAGGTCAGCGGGTGCGCGTTGGCCGGGTCCTGCTCCGCCTCGACGATCAGCCAGCCATCGTAGCCGGCTTCGGCCAAGGGCTGCAGGGCGGCGACAAAGTCCACGCAGCCGTCGCCGGGCACGGTGAACACGCCGCCGACCACGGCATCGAGAAAGCTCCAGCGGCCTTCCCGGGCCTGCGCCAGAACCGCAGGGCGGACGTCCTTGGCGTGGACGTGGTTGATCCGGGCCGCCCACTCCCGGGCGACCGAGGCCGGGTCGGCGCCGGCATAGGTCAGGTGACCCGTGTCGAACAGCAGCCCGACACTGGGCGGAGTGCCGGACAGCATGCGGTCGATCTCGTCGGCCGTCTCGATCACCGTGCCCATGTGGTGGTGAAACGCGAGGCGCACCCCCTCGCCAGCCATCCAATCGCCCAGACGACCGAGGCGGTCGAGAAACACCGGCCACTCGTCCTCCGACATGAGGGGGCGGTCGGCGACGGGGATGTCGCGGCGCCCCTGCACCGTGCCGGAGGTTTCCGCGAACACCATGACGGGGCAGCCGCAGGCTTGCAGCAGCGCCAGGTGCGGCCGCATGGCGGCGATCTCGGCCTCGACGTCACGCTCGCGCAGCGCCGCGCCATACCAGCCCGAGACGAAGGTCAGGCGATGGCGGCCGAGCACGGCCTGCAGCGCTGCCGCATCGGTGGGGAATTTGTTCCCCTTCTCGATCCCGGAAAACCCGGCCTCGCGTGCCTCCGCCAGGCAGGTCTCGAGCGGGGTGTCGCCCCCGAGTTCGGGCAGGTCGTCGTTGCTCCAAGCGATCGGGTTGGTGCCGAAGCGGATCGTCATTCCGGGCTCTCATGGACGCGCAACGCTTGCGCATAGGCATCACGCGCCTGCCTGACGTCCGGCCGCGCCGACACCTCCGGCACCGCCACGTCCCACCACGCGCCACCGGCCGACGTGGTGGCGGCCGGGTCGGTCGCGATCACAACCACGTAGGTGCGGTCGGCGGCGCGGGCGCGAGATAGCGCGGCGGCGAGGCCAGCCAAGCCGTCCACCTGCTCGGCGAGGGTGCCGAGGCTCCGGGCGTGCGCCGCGAAGTCGACCCAACTCTCGTTGATCCGCCCGTCCACACTCTCGACCAGGTTGTTGAACGAAGCGCCGCCGCAGGCACGCTGTAGCCGGTCGATGCAGCCATAGCCGCGGTTGTCGAGCACGATGACGATCAGCTTGCGGCCCATCATGACGGACGTCTGCAGCTCCGAGTTCATCATCAGGTAGCTGCCGTCGCCCACCATGACGAACACCTCGCGATCGGGATGGGCCAGCTTCACGCCGAGGCCGCCGGCGATCTCGTATCCCATGCAGGAAAAGCCGTATTCGAGGTGGTATCCGCCGGGGCCGCTCGTGCGCCACAGTTTGTGCAGCTCGCCAGGCAAGCCACCTGCCGCGCACACCACGACGTCGCCGGGCTGCGCCGCGCGGTTCGCGGCGCCGACCACCTGGGCGTCGGTCGGCAGCGCAGCGTTCCCCGGCGCCGTGGCCGCGTCGACGCACGCCGTCCATTCAGCGGTGAGGCGCTGGGCGCGCTGCCGCCAATCCGGCTCGGTGCGGTAATCGCCAAGCGCGGCGGTCAACGCCTCCAGCGTCACCCTCGCGTCGCCGACCAAGGCGATGCCACCATGCTTGCCGGCGTCGAACGGCTGGATGTTGAGATGGATCAGCCGCGACCCACCCGGCAGCAGCGCCCGCGACCCGGTGGTGAAATCCTGCAGCCTTGTGCCAACCGCGAGGATAAGGTCCGCTTCCCGCGCCAGCGTGTTCGCGGCGGCGCTGCCGGTGACGCCCATCGCCCCCACCGCCTGGGGATGGTCCCAGGCGAGGGCGCCCTTACCCGCTTGGGTTTCGGCGACGGCGACACCATGCCGCGCAGCAAACGCCTGCAATGTCGACGCCGCCTGCGAATAGAGTACACCGCCACCCGCGACGATCAGCGGCCGCCGGCTGCGGCTGAGGGCGTCCACCGCACGCATCAACTCGTCCGCATCCGGCGCGGGGCGGCGGATGTGATGCAGGCGGCTGCGGAACAGGTGCTCCGGAAAATCGTAGGCCTCGGTCTGCGTGTCCTGGCACAGGCTGAGCGTGACCGGCCCGCATGCCGCCGGGTCGGTCAGCACGGCGGCGGCGCGGGGCAGGGCGTCGATCAGCTGCTCCGGCCGGGCGATGCGATCCCAAAAGCGCGAGACGGGGCGGAAGCAGTCGTTGGCGCTCGTGGTGCCATCCGCCCAATCCTCCACCTGCTGCAGCACCGGGTCGGGGCGTCGGCTGGCGAACACGTCACCCGGCAGCAGCAGCACCGGCAGCCGATTTACGTGGGCAACGCCGGCAGCGGTCAGCATGTTCATCGCCCCCGGTCCGATCGAGCTGGTGCAGGCCATCATTTGCCGCCGACCGCGCGCCTTGGCAAAGGCAATGGCGGCGAGCGCCATGGCCTGCTCGTTGTGCGCGCGCAGCGTGGGCAGGGTGTCGCGAGCGTGGAACAGCGCCTCGCCCATGCCGGCGACGTTGCCGTGGCCGAAGATCGCCCAGCACCCGGCGAATAGCGGCACCTCCACGCCGTCCAGCATGGTCCGCTGCGCCACGAGAAACCGCACGACGGCTTGGGCGGCGGTCAGCCGAATGGTCGCCATGGTGCCTCCTCCTCAGCCAAGCCGCACCACCCGCCCGGTGCGCATGCTCTCCAGCGCCGCATCCGCCAGCCGCAATGCCTCGCGACCCTCGGCGAACCCGGCAAGCGGGGCGGCCCCGGTCTCGACGCAGGTGATGAAGTGGTCCAGCTCCGCCCGGTAGGCGTCCTCGTAGCGGGTGATAAAGAAGTCCTGCACCCGGTCCAGCGCCCGCGTCCGCTGCGCGCCCCAGGCCTCGACGGTGGTGAGGTGCCGGTTGTGCGCCTGCAGCATGCCGGCGGCGCCGAACACCTCGATCCGCTGATCGTAGCCATAGGCGCAGCGGCGGCTGTTGTTGATGTGCACCAGCGCACCCGACGCGGCGCGTAGCACCAGCATGGCGGCGTCGATGTCGCCTTGCGTCTGGATTGCCGCGTCGACCAGGTTGGCGCCCATGGCCTGCACCTCCACGATGTCGCCGGCCAGAAAGCGGGCCATGTCGAAATCATGGATCGTCATGTCGCGGAACAGCCCGCCCGACCCGGCAATATACGGTGCCGGCGGCGGGGCCGGGTCGCGGCTGGTGATGACGACCTGTTCGAGCGCGCCGATCTCGCCCGCTTCCAGCCGGTCGTGCAAGGCGCGGAACGACGGGTCGAAGCGGCGATTGAAGCCGATCATTACGACGGGCCGCAATCCGAAGATGGCGTCCCAGCACGCATCGACGCGGGCGATGTCGAGGTCCACCGGCTTCTCGCACAGGACCGGCTTACCGGCCTGCACGCTGCGGGCGATCAGGTCCACATGGGTGCCGGTGCTCGAGGCCACCAGCACGGCGTCGACGCGCGGGGCGGCGAGCGCCTCGTCCACCGCACGCGCCTGCCACGCGCCCCATTCGGCTGCCACCGCCGCCGCGGCCGGGACGGCGACATCGTAGCACGTCACCAGCTCGGCACGGGGATGGGCGGCGATATTGCGGGCGTGCACCCGCCCGATCCGGCCACAGCCGATCAAGGCGAAGCCGATCATGCTCGGGCCTCGAGCCCATAGAACGACGCCGCATTGCCGCCGAACACGGCCGCCTGTTCGTCCGGCGCGAGCTGCGCCGTGAGCCGGTGCGCCCAGTCCCACCACGTCGCGTAGTCCTGCCGCAGGGTTAGCACCGGCCAGTCGCTGCCGAAGATCAGCCGCTCCGGCCCGAACAGCTCGATCAGCGCCTCCGCATAGGGGACGTAGGCGTCATACGGCGTGCCCGGTGGCGCTTCGGTCACCAGTCCAGACAGCTTACACCGGACATGCGGGAAGGCGGCGACGGCAGCCATCTGCGCGCGCCAATGGTCGAACCGACCAGCAACGATTTGCGGCTTGGCGGCGTGATCGATCACGATTGGCAGCTGCGGATGCCGCTCGATCAGCCGCGGCAGCAAAGGCAGGTGGCGGAGTTGCGCGAGTGCGTCAAAGGTCAGCCCCAACTCGGTCACGGCGCGGTATGCGGCATCCTGCCCCGCGTGCAGCATCCACTCGTCTTCTGCGATGTCTTGCCACATCGGCCGCACGCCGCACAGCAGCGCGTTTCCCGCAAGGTTGGCCAGTCGATCCGGCGCGTCGCTGCCCAGCATGTCGATCCAGCCGACGACACCCATCACGCGGCGATCGATCTCGGCGAGTGAGAGCATGAACCGAGTTTCCGCCTCGGTCGCCGCCGCCTGCACCAGGACGATCCCGTCCACGCCGGCCGCATCGAACGCTGGTGCTGCTTCGGGCGGCAGCACGTCGCGGTAGAGCGGCGATTCGGGCGTGAGCCAGCCATAGTCGCCACGATCCACGCGCCAGTAATGCACGTGCGCATCGATAATTTGGCCGGCGATCAAGCCGCGCTCTCGATCAGCCCGGCCTGGTGCAGCTCCTGCCAGAACGCATCGGGGATTGCATGGGCCATGAGGCGGAGGTTCTGCTCGACCTCGGCTACGTCGCGCGCGCCCGGAATGACTGTCGCAACTGTGGGATGCCGCAGCGGGAACTGCAAAGCCGCCGCCCGCAACGGCACGCCCTGCTGCTCACAGATACGCTCGATCACACGGGTGCGCTCGAGAATGGCCGGGCTGGCGGGCGCGTAGTCGTAGAGCGCGCCGTCGACAGCGCCGGTGGCCAGAATTCCCGAGTTATAGGGACCACCCAGGATGATGCCGATTCCGCGCTGCTCGCAAAGCGGCAGGAAACTATCCAGTGAAGACTGGTCCAGTAGCGTGTAGCGCCCAGCCAGCAGGAAGCAGTCGAAATCCCCGGCTTGGGCAAACGCCTGGCAGGCCTCCCACTCGTTCAGCCCGGCGCCGATCGCTCGCACCACCCCCTGCTCCCGCAGCGACGATAGTGCACGATATGCACCGTCCATCGCCTCTTGAAACCGTTCGGGATAGGCGTCGCCATGGTTGCGGCGGTCGCAATCGTGCAGCAGCAGGATGTCGATGCGGTCCGTGCCGAGGCGCTGCATGCTGTCCTCGAACGAGCGCATGGTGCCGTCGTAGCTGTAGTCGATGCGGGGTTTGAACGGCGCCGGGCGGTCGAACAGGGTGTCAGACGGGCCGGCAGGGTAGTCCGCCGCGTCGCGCTTGGACAGCCGCCAGCCGGCTTTGGTGGAGAGAAGCAGGTCCGACCCGATATACCGCAAGGCCGCGCCCAGGCGGTGTTCGGCCAGGCCAAAGCCGTAAAGCGGCGCCGTGTCGAAGTAGCGGATACCAGCATCGTAGGCAGCCTGGACCGTCGCCAATGCGGCGCCCTCGGTCTGTGCCCGGTAAAGATTACCAAGGCCCGTGCTCCCGAAGCCGAGGGTGGTTAGTGCCAGCCCGCTGCGGCCGAGAGTCCGGGTCGGCAGCGCCGCCGGCAATAGCCCGTCCTGGTTGTTGCGTGCGGTATCCACTCCGTGTCCTCCCGGCCCGATTGAACGGGCACCCGATTTGCGGCAACTCTGGCACCGACCGGACCAAGACGGAAGTCGCCCGTGTGGCAAGACCATCGCGGCCTTGGGTTAGCCGCAAAGCGACTTTGGTGCACCGATCGCCGCCATGTCCCGGGACAATGACCGAACCACATGTGACCCGGCCCGCACGGGCCAAGTCCAGAAACGCCTGGTTCGCCCCGTGGCTGGCGCCGAGGTCGTCCACATGGGGGGTATAATGGCCCGTTCAGCCGGAAGGCCGAGGTCACGAAGGATCATGCTGCATCCTGCCGGATCAGGCCTGGGGCGATGATGTTTGGGCGATGATGCACTAGGCTTCGTCAAGTGCATAACCGCCGAAACTTACCACTCAAGCGACAAGGGCCGTTGCTTCCGTAGTCTCGATCTCAACGAGGGCGGCCAACGCTGGCTGACGCGCTCCAAAAACCAACAAGCTGTGGCAGCTGCCGGTTTGACGGGTCGCGCATGGATGAGCGACAACTCAGCGGAGAGTTGGGAACTGTTTGTGCAATTATCCCGATAGAAATTGAAGGATCTGGGATGACCTTGAAATCGGCTATCTACCCTGAAGCAGGATCAACCAAAGCGCGTAATCTGAGCGCCATCAAAAATCTCATGGAGGACTTTAATAAGTCTCTCACCAAGTATCTGAGCGATCAGGACGTCAAGGAGACGCAAGGGATCAAGTTGCCGGGGCTCGTGGACGCGCACAAGACTGCGCTGGAATACGGCAAGCGGCTCGACGGCAAGAACGACCTCGCAGTGCGGGGCGGAATAGACGAGAAGGGTCACCTTGTGATCGAGATCAACGGCATTCTCCCTGGCAAGAAGGGACCGGAGAAGGTGGCCGAGCACCTGGTGGTGCGCAAAGACTTCGCCGACCTCCTCAAGACTTTGCAGGACGAGCAGAACGTCGTGGTGAATCTGCAGCCCGGAGACAAGGTGATCGACAGGGCGGCAAGCAACCAGGGCAAGAAATTCAACACGCCGGTCGTCGAGAAGGATGATGCCGACTTCAGTGGCATCACGACGGGCACGGTCATCCTGGCCGCGCATGGCAGCCGGGTCGAGGTCAGCGGCCGAACGCTGGGCACCAAACTGGGCAAGAAGACACCGAACGAGATTTTGGAACTGCTGACCGAGAACACCGACCCCAAGAAGAACCTTAGCCCCGCCTTCAAGGGTACGGTGCTGCTCAGCGGTTGCTTCACTGCAGCGGGAGGAATTGCACCGCCCGGCGAGGACTATGATTACGACACGTTCGCAGGGAAGGTCTGGACCCTATTGAAGAACAAGGGGTTCAAGCAGATCCAAGTGCAGGGCATGCCGGGCCAGGCGCGCACGGATGCCGAGGGCAACAAGTCGTCCGTAACCCCGACCGGGCAGAAGACTTACGACGCACTGAAGAGAGTCGTTCAGGAACTCGACAGTTTGAAGACGAAACATCTGAACGAGCCCGACGCGATGAAGGCGGACCCGAAATACATCGCCTCCCTGGCGATCATCACCAAACTCCGAAAAGACGCCAACGACGAGAAAGAGCAGAACGTCATCAAGGGATTGATCAACCGGTATGGATTGACCATACGGTAGAACCTGCTGCCGGCTGTGCCCACCAAGGGCACAGCGTTGCCCAACGGTGACGAGCGTAATACCAGCTGGTCCACGATACGCCGCACGCGCCTCTAACTGGGTTACGGGAGCATCGCGAACTGGAGCAGCACGGCCTCGTCCGGCCGCAAACCCCAGCCCGGACGGTCCGGCAGCGCCAGCATGCCATCCACCGGACGCGGCGCCTCCGGGAACAGCGCGGCCCAGGTCACCATGGCGGCCACGGGCCATTCCAGCATCCAGCCATTGGGCGTCGCGGCCAGGAAATGCGCATGCGCCACCACGTTGAGCGCGCCGGTAAAGGAGTGGCTGCACACCCGCCGCACCTGCCGCGCCGCCGCCATCGCCGCCACGATCCCGCAGCGTGTGACGTCCGGCTGCAGCACATCGACCAGCGGCGCCACCCGCAGCAGCCCCGGCAACCCGCATTCCCCTTCGCCCGCGGCGATCGGCACCGGGCTCGCCGCATGCAGCCGCGCCTGTCCGGCCAGATCGTCGCGATCCAGTGGTTCCTCGAGCCACGCCAGACCGAACGGCACGAACGCCTTGGACCGCGCCAAAGCGGTGGCCTCGTCATAAGCCTGGGCGGCATCCACCATCAGCAGCGCCTCGGGGGCGGCCGCGCGCGCCGCCGCGATGAACGCGATGTCGCCAGCCTCGGACGCGCCGAACGGCGGCCAGCCGATCTTATGGGCACCGAATCCCTGGGCGCGCTCCGCGGCGATCCGCGCCGCCGTCGCCTCCGGCGTGGGCGCCACCTTGCCACTGGCGTAGCAGGGCAACGCCGTGCGGACGGCATCACGCAGCACGAACGCCACCGGCAGGCGCGAACGCTGCCCCGCCAGATCCCACAGCGCCAACTCCGCCGCGGCAATGGCCTGCATCACCGCGCCGTCGCGCCCGATCCATTGGGTGCCCTGCTCCATCCGCCGCCGCAGCGCCGGCACGTCGGTGGCATCCAGGCCGAGCAGGATGGCGCGCAGACCCTGCGCGGTGACATGCGTGACCGGCGCGTTCACCACCGCACGGCATAGATACGGGCTGCCATGCGCCTCGCCCCACCCCGTCAATCCGTCCTCGGTGACGATCCGCAACAGGAAGCATTCCTCCTGCCGGCCCCCTTCGGTCGCAGCAGGCAGCCGGAGCGGATGCGCCTCGACCGCCTCGATCCGGCTCACGCGCGCAAGACCTTGCCCAGAAACGCCCGGCTGCGCTCCTCCCGCGGATTGGCGAAGAACCCGGCGGGTGTCCCCTGTTCCACCACCTGGCCCTCGGCCATCAGCACGACGCGGTGCGCGACCTGGCTGGCGAAGCCCATCTCGTGCGTGACCACCAGCATCGTCATGCCATCGGCCGCGAGCTTCTCCATCACCGCCAGCACCTCGCCGACCAACTCGGGATCCAGCGCGCTCGTTGCCTCGTCGAACAGCATCACGCGCGGCTGCATGGCCAGCGCCCGGGCGATGGCCACCCGCTGCTGCTGGCCGCCGGAAAGCTGCGCTGGGAATTTATGACGGTGCGTGGCTAGCCCGACCTTGGCGAGCAGGGCCTCGGCCTGCGCTTCCGCCTCGGCCCGGTTCGTCTTCAGCACCACCACCGGCCCCTCCGTCACATTCCCCAGTGCGGAGAGATGCGGCCAGAGATTAAAGGATTGGAACACCATGCCCACCCGCCGGCGCAGCCGCGCCAGCTCCCGCGTCTTCTGCCCGCCCCCGATGGCCGCTCCGTCGATCAGGATCCGCCCCGCATCATGCCGCTCGAGCTGGTTGACGCAGCGCAACAGCGTCGACTTGCCCGCCCCCGACGGCCCGATGATGGCGACCACCTCCCCCTCGGCCACGTCGAAGGTCACGTCGGTCAGGACTTGGTTCGATCCGAAACTCTTGGACACACCCTGGAAGGAGACGACGCTCATGCTATTTCACCGTGTAGTAGCCGAGCCGGCGCTCGAGCACCGTCTGGGCCACCTGCAGCAGGGACGTCATCGCGAGATAGAGCAGGCCGGTCATCAGCATCACCTCCACCACCTTGTAAGTGGAAGAATAGATCCCCTGCGCCGTCAGCATCAGATCCGGCACCGAGATGACGCTGACCAGCGACGAGTTCTTCAGCAGCGTCGTCGCCTGGCCGATGTAGGGTGGGAGTGCGGGCCGGGCCGCCTGCGGCAGCACGATCCGCCACATCGCCTGGCCCGGCATCATACCCACCGCCAGCGCCGCCTCGGACTGGCCCAGCGGCACGGCGCGGATGGTGCCGCGGAAGATCTCGGCGAAATAGGCCGAGGCGTTCAGCGACAGGGCGATGATCCCACCCTCCCAGGGCCCGACGCGGATGCCGGCGGCGGGTAGGGCGTAGTAGATCGCGAACAGCTGCAGCAGCAACGGCGTCCCGCGCACGATCCAGACATAGGTCCAGGCGAAACCGGCGCCGAGCCGGTTACCCGAGATCCGCAGCAACGCGACGCCGAGGCCCACGACCGAGGAGAGCACCAGCGATACCGCGCTGATCGTCAGCGTGATCCAGCACGCCTTGACCAGATGCGGCCCATAGATGCCGACGAACTCCCAGTCGATCATCGGAGACTCAGACGGCGAACCAGCGTTTGGCGAAGGCGTCCGCCTGGCCGTCGGCCGTGCAGGCCTCGATGACGGAAGTGATTGCGGCGGCCAGGTCGGTGCTGCCCTTGCGCAGCACCATGCCCAGCGGCCCCGGCTTGAGCGCCCGGCCCACGATCTTCAGCGGCGCCCGGGTGGTGCGGATGGCATGCGCCGCCCCGCCGCGGCCGACCACGGCGGCATCCAGCCGCAGGCTGCGCATCTCGAGCATCAGGTCGGGCAGGCCGGGATAGGAGCGCAGCGTCGCGCCGCTGGCCATCTCCTTGGCCACCTGTTCCTGCACGCTGCCGGTGGCGGCGCCCACGGTGAGGCCCTTCAGGTCCTCGATTTCCTTGATGGCGGTGTTGCCGGCCGGGACCATCACGACGACATCGTCGGTGCCGTACGGCCCCGAGAAGGCAAAGGCGGCCTCGCGCTCCGGCGTGATGCGCACCGCACTCATCACCGCATCGAATTGCCCTGCGAGCAGGCCGGGCAGGATTCCGCGCCAGTCCAGCTTGGCAAACCGCGGCTCGACGGCGAGCCCGGTGCAAATCGCGCGCGACCAGTCGATGTCGAAGCCGACCAGCTGGTTGTCCGGGTCCACGAAGGTGTACGGCGCGTTGGCGCCAGTGGTCGCGATGCGCAGGAAGCCCTGGCGCTTGATCTCCGCGAGGCTGGTCGGTGCCACCTCGGCACGGGCGCCTCTCATCGCCAGGAGACCCGTTGCGGTCGCGACGAGTGTGCGGCGGGTGATCGTCATCCTCAAACTCGCCCGTTCACTCGGTAGAACGGCTCGCTGACGTCCAGATGCGTCAGGATCTGCCGATGCCAGTCATGGAAATACGGCCGGACGGCGTTGATCCCGTCGATCTTCGCCTGCGGCGCCGGCGCGGCCTCGTGTTTAGCCACGAAATCGCGGACTTCGCGATACAGCGCCTCGACATCCATCGTGGTGATCGCCCGATCGCGCATGACGATGTTTCCGTCCACCATCACGTCCGTCACGTCCTGCCCCTTGCCGCGCCAGAGGATGAGGTCGGGAATGGACAGACGCTCCGAGGTCCAGGGGTCGCGCAGCATGGATTGCGTGTCGAGCACCACCACATCGGCCGGCGCGCCGACGGCCAGCGTGCCGTGACCCGGCGCGAAGCCCAGCGTGCGCGCCGCGTTGACCGTCCCCATCGCCAGCACCTGCGGCGCCGTCAGCACCGGCGTGTCGCCCAGATCGAAGCCCGGCACACGGGACAGCGCCGCGGCCGTGCGCAGTTCCATGAACGGGTCGTCATCGTCGTTGAACGATTTGTCGTCGATGCCCATGGCGACGTTCACGCCGGCGCGCATCATGTACCAAATCGGCGAGATGCCGTTTCGCACATGCAGGTTGCAGGACGCATGATGCGTGGTGCTGACTCCGCGCTCCGCCATCAACGCGATATCGGCCTCCGACAGCCAGACCGCATGGCCGAGCGTCGTGTTCGCGCCCAGCATGCCCTGGCGATCGAGATGGGTGATCAGCGAATGGCCATAGGTCTTGATGCTCCAGGCCCGCTGGTGCGGCGATTGCTGGGTGTGGATGTGGATCGGGATGCCGCCGAGCGACGCCGCACTGTCGCGGATCCGGGCGAAGAAGGCGTCGGTCGTGCCATGCGCCCAGGACGGCCCATGGAACACGCGCGACATCGGTCCGTCATTGGCCGCATGCAGCGCATCGAACAGGTCCATATACTGGTCCTGGATCGCGTTGGCGTCATAGCGCGTCATCGGCTCCACGAAGGCCCGCACATCCGGCGGCAACGTCTCCAGGAAGCCCTGCTCGTCGACGCAGAAACGATTGCGGTTGCGCATGGCGGGCGAGTAGGCCAGGCGGATGCCGGATCGGTGGTAGGCATCGATGGCCAGTTGCGCATTCTCCAGCGCGCGCGGTCCCTCGTCGTTCCAGCCGGTGTGGTGGATGGTGGTGCTGCCCATACGCAGATGGCGCACGGCCGACAGCGCCGCGCAGAGATCGTTGGGCAAATAGACCATGGACGACCAGTCCAGGAACGCGTTCTCCAGATAGTCGTAGAGCACGCCCTTCTGGATCGGCGACAGGCCGCGGCCATGGGAGTGCGCATCGATCAGCCCCGGCATCACCACGCGATCCGCGCTGCCGATCACGTCCAGGGCGGGATGCGCGGCGCGCAACTGCGCCCAGTCGCCGATTTCGGCGACCCGGCCGTCTGCGATCCGGATGGCCGCATCCCGCATGACCGTGCCCGCTACCGGGTCGGACAGGACCCAACCGCCTCTGATAAGCCTATTCCCTGTCATCATGCCCCATCATACCCCGGGGCTGCGGTGGATGGCCATCGCTGCCGCCAGGCATGCTCCACCAAGGCGGCGATGCAGTCGATCGAGGGCGTTGGCGTGCCGGTCCGGTGGCCGAGTTCGACCACTGCATGGGCGATCGCACCGAGTTCCAGCGTCCGGCCTGCCTCCATGTCCTGCAGCATCGAGGTCTTGACGCCAACCATCCTCGGCGGGATCTGCAGCCGGGCCTCGAGATCGGGTGTGGTGCCGACGCCCAGCGCCGTGGCGACGGCGGCACATTCCGCCATCACCGACCGTGCGACCTGCCGCAGGGCCGGGTCGCCGGCGATGGCATCGACGGTCGCCCCGGTCAGGGCCGAGATCGGGTTGAAGGCCGCGTTGCCGAGCAGCTTCTGCCAGATGGCGGCGCGGATATCCGGCGTCGCCTCCGCGTCGATCGCGGCGGCCTTCAGGAAGGCCGCACAGGCCGACGCCCGCGTGACGTCACGGTCGACCGGCTCGCCGATGATCAGGCGCTTGCCGCCATTCCACACGATATGGTTCGGGGCGAGCCGGCTGCCGCTGACATAGACCACGCATCCCAGAAGCCGCGCCGTCGGGATGGCCGCGGCGATGGCGCCATCGGGGTCGACCGCCGCCAGCCGCCGATCGCCGAAGCCCGCGAGCCCCTCGAGATACCACCATGGGATGCCGTTCAGCAGCGGCAGCACCGTCGTGTCCGGCCCGATGAGCGGCGCGACCAGCGCGAGGCCCTCGGGCCAGTCATGCGCCTTGTAGCCGACGATCACGAGGTCCTGCGGGCCGACCGACGCGGGGTCGTCCGTCGCCCGCACCGCCACCGTCTCGCTGGCGGACGGCTGTTGCAGCGTCAGCCCCTCATTCTGCAGCTTGGCGACCGTGCTGGCCCGCGCCACGATAACGGGCGCGCACCCCGCCTTGGCGAGATGCCAGGCAACGACCCCGCCCACGGCGCCCGCACCGACGATCGCGACACGCATGCTACTTTCTCCCGTCACGACCGGCCTGGGCGCCGCAGCAGGACGATGAGCGGCAGCCGGTCATTCGGCCGCCTGCCGATCGTCTTGGCGGTAGATCGAGTGGGCGATCTCCGGGGAGATCAGCTCGTTCGCGAGATCACGGTGCACGAGGGCGGGATCCCGCGTGGCCGGGTCGCCGAGGCCGCCACCACCGGGGGATTGGATGACGATCCGGTCGCCCACTGGCACGGTATGTCGGCCCTTGCCAGGCAAGACGGCCCCGGACGCCAGGCCGACATAGCCCGGCGCGCCCGGATGGCCGCCAGCGAAGCCCTGTGCCGGGTGTTTCACACGCTCGTAGAACGTCGTGCATTGAAACGGCTCGGGCAGGCTGTTGCCGATCTCGATGTCCTGGCCGAGGCCGCCGCGCGTATGCCCGGCGCCGCCCGATCCTGCGCGGAACTGTTTACGCCAGAAGACGAGGGTGGACATCGACTCGAAGATCTCGATCGGGCCGCCGCGCACGCCGCTCGGGAAGCCGGTCGCGGAGAGCCCGTCCTGCGACGGCAGCGCACCCATGCCGCCGGTGGTGACGATGTTGACGAGGAACTGGTTGTCCACGGAGGCCGGGCTCTGGCGCGGTCCGAACCCGCTGATGGTCCAGAGGACGCCGGCGCCTTCGGCCGGAACCCGGTCGGGGATGGCCTGGCGAAGACAGCCGAACACCAGGTCGGGCAGCATGAGGCCGATCAGGTGCCTGTTCACCACGGCGGCGGGTTTCTTGGCATGCACGATGGAGCCGAACTCTGCCTGTACGCGCCGGGGTTCGAGCGACCCGGCGTTGTTGGGAATGTCGCGGGCGACGATGCAGCCGAGACCATAGGAGGTGTAGGCCAGCGTGTAGCAGAGCGGCACGTTGAAGTTGAACCGCACCATCGGCGACGAGCCGGTGTAATCGACGTCGATCCCGGTGTCGGACACGGTCAGCGCGGCCGTCAGGACGACGGGCTCGTCTTCGTGCCCGTCGAGCGTCAGCGTGTGCCGCCAGGTTCCGTGGGGGAGGGCGCGGATGCGCTCCAGCACAGCATCCCGCGAGGTGTCGATGATGTGGTCGGACAACGCGTCGAGGTCCGTAAGACTGAACTCGGCCATCATCTCGAGCAGGCGTTCGCAGCCGACCTCGTTGCAGGAGATCAGCGCATAGGTGTCGCCCTCGGTTTCGACCGGCAAGCGGGTGTTGGAGCGGATCATCGCCATCAGCGTCTCGTTGACGATTCCGGCTTCGACGATGCGCAGGATCGGGATGAACAACCCTTCCATGAAGACGTCGAGCGAGCCGACCATGTTGCGGCTGCCGCCGATGTCCATCAGGTGGCAGTTGCAGGCGAGCAGGCCGACGAAGCGGCCGTCCTGGAAGCACGGCGTGGTGACGGAGAAGTCGTTGGTGTGGCCGGTGCCGATCCATGGGTCGTTATGGATGAACACGTCGCCGGGCCGCATGGTCTCGACCGGGTGCTTGGCGACGACGTGACCGACGGCCAGCGCCATGGAATTGATATGGCCGGGCGTTCCAGTGACGGCCTGCGCCATCATACGCCCCGTGGCGTCGAACAGCCCGGCGGCGAGGTCCCCGGACTCGCGGACGATGGTGCTGAAGGCGGTGCGCTGCAGCACCTGGGCCTGCTCCTCGACGAGAGCGAGACAGCGATTCCAGGCGATCTGCTTGTCGATCAAGGTCAGGGTCATGATGCGAGTTCCTTGCGGTCCATGACGATCGACCCGATGGCGTCGATCCAGGCGTCGAAGCGGTCGGTGACGAAGGTCGAGGTCTCGTCCTCGGTGATGAGGGCGGGGCCGGGAAAGCGGGCGCCGGGTGGCAGGCGCTCCCGCCGGTAACGGGGCACGCTCAGCGTCTTGCCGGACCGGCCATCGAAGATCTGGGCCATGTCGGACGCGACGGCGCGTTCGTCGTGCGGCGCGGCAGGGCCGGCCGGTTGCGGCCGCACCACCTCGGTGCTCATGGCAACCGACCATGCCATGATCTCGATCGCCGCGTTCGGGATCACGCGTTTGAACAGGAGTCGGTAGGAGGTCTCGAACTCGGCCCGCAGATCATCGCCGTCATCTGCGCGAAGCTCCCGCGGCGGGAGGGCGACCGCGATCTCGTGGCCCTGCCCGACATAACGCATGTAGGCGACGCGGCGCTCGAGCAGGGGCTCGCCATGAGCGGCGGGCTCCACCCAGGCGCGGATCTCGCGCGCCATGTCGGCGAGCAACGACGTCGCGGTGTCATGGTCGAAGCGGTCGAGCCGCATATAGGTCGAGCGAACGACCTCGTAGGAGACCGGGGCGGCGAGGAAGCCGATCGCGGACCCAACCCCGGCACTGGGCGGGACGATCACCCGCTGGGCCCCGATCTTCTCGGCGACCCGCGCGACATGTAGCGGCGCCGCGCCGCCGAAGGCGATGACGGTCTGCTGGCTTGCCGAGACGCCGCGTTCGACCGTGTGCGCCCGGGCGGCGCTGGCCATGGTCTCGCAGACCATCTCGTAGACGGCATAGGCGGCCATGTCAGGCGGTAGTCCAAGCCCATCGCCGACCGCGGTCGCGAGCGCCGCGCGCGCCAGCGCGGGTTGCAGGGTGATGGAGCCGCCGGCGAAATCGGCCGGGTCGATCAGCCCCAGGACCAGGTCGGCATCGGTGACGGCGGGTTCGGTGCCGCCGAGGCCATAGCAGGCCGGGCCCGGCACGGAGGACGCGCTCGCCGGCCCCACGGTCACCCGCTTGAGCGCATCCAGGCGGGCGAGCGATCCGCCGCCGGCGCCGATCTCGACCATCTCGGTGACGGGGATGCGCACCGGCAGGCCGCTGCCCTTGAGGAACCGGGCTGCGCGGTCGACCTCGAACACGCGGACCGTCTCGGAGCGGTATTTCTCGATCAGGCTGATCTTGGCCGTGGTCCCGCCCATGTCGAAGGCCAGCACCCGCGCTTCGCCGAGCCGGGCCGCGACGTCGGCCGCGAAGACGGCGCCGCCCGCCGGGCCGGATTCGACCAGCCGGACCGGGAAGCGCCGTGCCAGCTCGACCGAGGTCAGGCCGCCGCCGGAGGTCATCAGACACAGCACGCCCCGGAAGCCCTGCTCGGCCAGCGCGGTCTCCATCCGCTGCAAGTAGCCGTCCATCAGCGGCTGGACGTAGGCGTTGACGACGGTGGTCGAGGTCCGTTCGTACTCGCGGATCTCCGGGCACACTTCGTGCGAGACGGAGATCTTGAGCTGCGGGAGTGCGGCCTGCAGCAGCGCGGCGCAGCGTCGCTCATGGGCGCCGTCGGCGTAGGCGTGGATGAACGCGATGGCGACGCTCTCGATCCGCTCGGCGGCCAGGGTGGCGGCGACGCGGGCGACATCGTCCTCGTTCAACGCAAGCAATTCGACGCCGCGGGCATCGATGCGTTCGCGCACCGTCAACCGGAGCGGGCGCGGCACCAGCGGCGCCGGGCGGGCGATCGCGAGTTCGTATTGGTCGTACCGGCTCTCGGTGCCGATCTCGAGCACGTCGCGAAAGCCGTCGGTCGCGACGAGAGCGATGCGTGCGCCCCGGCGCTCGAGGATGGCGTTGGTAGCCAGCGTCGTCCCGTGCACGAAGGTGTCGATCTCCTCGATCGCGGTGCCGGACATCGCGAGCGCGGCGGCAAAGCCGGACAGCACGCCCTGCTCGGGCGCTGCGGGTGTGGTCAACACTTTCGTGGTCCAGCGCCGGCTGCCGCGCTCGATCACCACATCGGTGAAGGTGCCGCCGACATCGGCCGCGATGCGGATCCGTTCAGCCATGCTTGCCTTGTCCTTTCGGTCGTCCGGCGTGATCGAGTCCGGCATCAGGCGGCGATGTAGGCGTAGGCGAGGTTGCCCTCGATCCCGTCCGCCGTGACGGAATGGCCGAGCGCGCGCTTGTTATGGATGGTGTACCAGCGCGGCACGCCGATGTTGATGTCGGGGGCGTCGCGCATGACGATCTTCTGGACCTCCATGAACTCGGCAATGCGCTTGGCCGGGTCGAGCTCGGTGGCGGCGGCTTCGAGCAGGGCGTCGACGCGGGGGTTGCTGTAGTACGTCGTGTTGGAGAAGGGGACGCCCTTGATGATGTTCTTCGACCAATAGAGGCGTTGGACGCCGACCGTCGGGTCGAACAGATTGCTGAACGTCGTCACGGTCAGATCGAAGTCGCGGTCGGTATAGACGCGCTTGATGTAGGTGCCGATGTCGGACGCCCGCACCTCGATCGCGATACCGATCCGTCCAAGGGCAGCGCGGACGAAATCGCCGAGGCGGCGGCTCTCCTCGGCACTCGGGTCTGCTTCGAAATACATGTTGAAGCGGATCCGGTCAGCGCCGCGCTTGAACCCGGTCTCGTCGAGCAGCGTCTCGGCCGCGGCGAGGTTGAACGGGTACGGCGTCGGGTCCGGCGAGTGATATTCCTTCAAGAACGGAGCGATCGGGGAGTCGCACGGATTGAAGGTGCCATAGAAGATCACCTTGCAGATCGCCGACGTATTCAGTGCGTGACTGATCGCCTGACGGACTTTCAGGTTCGAAAGATATTGATTATTGAGGTTGCAGTTGATGCTCATGACGTTGTTGCTGTAATCGTAGCCCCTGGTCTCAAAGATGAGCTTGCCGGCATTCTTGAGCCGCTCGACGTCGCTGAGCGCGACCGGTGTGCGGTAGCCGAGATCGACCTCGCCGGATTCGAGTGCAGCCGACCGCGCGGCGGCGTCTGGGATGAACTTGACGATCAGTTGGTCCAGATAGGGTCGCGGCTGGTCCCAGTAGTCAGGATTGCGCTCATAGACGACGTGGCTGCCCCGGGCCCACTCCTTGAACCGGAACGGGCCGGTGCCGATCGGGGCGCTATTGTTGCGGTTGGTGAATGGGTCGGTTCCCTCGTAGATATGCTTCGGCACGATCGGCGACTCGGCGGCGGCGAACGCCTTGATCAAGTATGGGATCGGGGCATCGAGCTTGAGGACGACGGTGTGCGGATCGGGGGTCGATACCTCGGCGACATGGAGGAAGGTGCTGCGCCCGCGCGGGTGCAATTTCTTGAGGATCGCGAGCGAGGCGGCAACGTCGTCGGCCGTGAAGTCGGTGCCGTCATGCCATTTCACGCCCTGGCGGAGCGCGAAGGTATAGGTCAGGCCGTCGGCGGAGATGTCCCACGAAAGGGCCAGCTGCGGATGCGGTTTCATTTCGTTATCGTACCAGATCAATCCTTCGGTGACCTTGGCACTGACCGTCAGGCTATTGCTGCTGACGAGCGACACGAGCGACGGGGGCTCAGTGTAGAACATGATCGTCATCGTGCCGCCGCGCTTCGGTTCGGGTTCGGCCGCAGCGACGCGAGGCAGCGCGGCTGCGCCAGACATGGCGGCGAGCAGGGTGCGGCGGGTCAGGGTATCGGTCATGACGGCGGTTCCTCGGTTCAGGCCAGGTGGCAGGCGGCGAGATGGGCCGGCGCCACCAGGCGAAGCGGCGGGTCGTCGATGGCGCAGCGATCGAAGGCGCGGGGGCAGCGGGCCCGAAAGCGGCAGCCTCCCGCATCGGCCGTGGTCAGTTCGCCACGCAAACCTGCTGCGGCACGCCGGTGCTCCGGGTCAGTGCGCGGCACGGCGGCGAGCAGCGCGCTCGTGTAGGGGTGCTTGGGTTCGCGCCAGAGCGCGGCATAGGTCGCGCTCTCGACGATGCGGCCGAGATACATCACCAGCACCCGATCGGCGAAGTAGCGCACGACCGACAGGTCATGGGAGATGAACAGATAACTGAGCTTCATCTCCCGTTTGAGGTCGACGAGGAGGTTGAGGATCTGCGCTTGGATCGACAGGTCCAGCGCCGAGACGGGCTCGTCGCACACGACCAGTTCCGGCTCCAGCACGAGTGCGCGGGCGATGCCGATGCGCTGTCGCTGGCCACCGGAGAATTCGTGCGGATAGCGCGACACGGAAGACGCCGGCAGCCCAGTGCGCTCGAGGATCTGAAGAACCCGGGCCCGCCGGGCGGCCCGGCCGCGGATGCCATGAACCTTGAGGGGCGTGGTGAGCAGCGTGCCGATCGACTGCCGCGGGTTGAGCGAGCCGAACGGGTCCTGGAACACCATCTGCATGCGCCGCCGGAACGGCAGCAGCGCGTGTTGTCCGAGGTCGGCGAGCTCGTTGCCGCGCAGGCGGATGCTGCCTTCGGCCGGGTCGAGCAGGCGCAGGATGGTCTTGCCGAGGGTGCTCTTGCCGCAGCCGCTCTCGCCAACCAGGCCGACGGTCTCGCCCGGCCCGACCTCGAGCGAGACGCCGTCGACCGCATTGAACGGCCGCCCGCGCACGACGTAGCGCGTGCGCAGGCCGTCAACCGACAGCAGCGACACGGCACGGCTCGCGTTGGGCAGTGGCGACGATACAGGCGGCGCGGTGGTCGGGGCCGATGGGTTCGAGCGGCGGCGGCGCCGCACGGCACGCATCGATCCGCTCCGGGCAGCGCGGCGCGAAGGCGCAGCCGGGCTCGCCGGCGGCCGACGCGACGGTGCCGGCGATCTCGGTCAGGCGCCGGCTGGTGTAGTGGGCGCCATTCTCCTCGACCGAGGCGCCGAGCAAGCCGCGCGAATAGGGGTGCGTCGGCGCGGCGAAGAAGCGCCGCACCGGCGCTTGTTCGACCACACGGCCGGCGTACATGACCGTGACGCGGTCGGCCCATTGCGCGACGACGCCCAGGTCGTGGGTGATGAGCAGCATGGCCATGCCCAGCTGGCGCCGCAGCCCGTCCAGCAGATCGAGCACCTGCGCCTGGATGGTGACGTCGAGCGCCGTGGTCGGCTCGTCGGCGATGATGAGGTCGGGCCGGCAGGCGATGGCCATGGCGATCATGACGCGCTGCCGCATGCCGCCGGAGAAATTGTGCGGGAATTCCTCGAACCGGCGCTGCGGCTCCGGGATGCCGACGAGGTCCAGCAACTCGGTCACGCGCCGCTTGGCGGCCGCGCGGGAGACCGGTTCGTGACGGCGGATGACCTCTGCGATCTGCGAGCCAATGGCCATGACCGGGTTCAGCGAACTCATCGGCTCCTGCAGGATGAGGCCGATCCGTTTGCCGCGGATGTCGCGCAGCGCGCGCGGCGGCGTGGTGACGAGATCGATATCGCCGAACATCACGCGGCCGCCGACGATACGAGCGGCAAGCGGCAGCAGGCGCATGATGGCCAACGCGGTCAGCGACTTGCCGCAGCCGCTCTCGCCGACCAACGCGAGGGTCTCGCCACGGTCGATCGCAAAGCTGATGCCGTGGACGATCGGGGTGGCGCCGAAGCCGATGGCGAGGTCCCGGACGTCCAGCACAGGCGGGCTCATTGGGGTCCCGAGCGCGGATTGAGCACATCGTTCAGCCCGTCGCCCACCAGGTTGAGCGCGAGGACGGTGAGCGCGATGGCCGTGCCGGGGAGCGCCGTGAGGAACCAGGCGGTGCGCAGCAAAGGCCGGCCGTCGCCGATCATGCTGCCCCAGCTGATGAGGTTAGGGTCGCCCATGTTGAGGAACGACAGCCCGGCCTCGGTCAGGATGGCGTTGGCCACCATGACGGATGTGGTGACCACGATCGGCGCGGCGGCGTTCGGGAAGATCTCGAAGAAGATGATCCGCGGCGCGGAATAGCCGAGCGAGCGCGCGGCAAGCACGAACTCGCTCTCGCGCAACGTGCGGAATTGCGCGCGTACCAGCCGCGCGACGGTCGGCCAGGACGCGATGCCGATCGACAGCGCGATCAGTGCCGCGGTCGGCTTGCTGATCGCCACCAGCACGATGACCAGGAGGAAGGTCGGCACGGTCTGGAAGATCTCGGTGAGCCGGACCAACACGGTATCGAGCCAGCCGCCGAAATAGCCGGCGGTGGCGCCGACCAGGGTGCCGATGCCCAAGCTGATGGCGGCCGCCGAGAAGCCCACGATCAGCGACACCCGGGCGCCGTAGGCCAGCCCGGCGGCGACGTTGCGGCCGAGGCTGTCCGTGCCGAGCGGGAATTCGGCCTCCTCGCCGGGCCAGAGCGTCGGCGTGCCGGCCATGTCCTGCGGATCGTCGGAAAACAGCAGGGGCGCCGCCGCCGCGACCGCGATGACGACGATCAGGAGCAGCATCCCGATCAGGAAAGCCGGGTTGCCGGCAAAGGCGCGCAGCAATCGACGGCCCGGCCGGGTCGCCGGTAGGACGGCGCCACTCACGAAAGCGCCGTCCTCGGATCGAGCCAGGCTTGCAGCAGATCGATGACGACGTTGGTGACGATGACGACCAGCGAGGAGAGCAGCAGCACCCCGAGCAGGACAGCGAAGTCGCGGCCCACCACCGCCTCGAGCGCGAGCCGGCCCATGCCGGGCCAGCCGAAGACGGTTTCCACCACGACGGCCCCGCCGAGTAGGTTGCCGAAGTGCAGGCCGGCGACGGTGGTGACCGGGATGAGGGCGTTGCGCAGCCCGTGGCGGAGTTGGATCGTCAACGGGTGCAGGCCTTTGGCGGCGGCGGTCCGCATGAAGTCCTGGCCTTGCACCTCCAGCATCGTGGCCCGGGTCAAGCGCGCGTAGACCGCGATGAAGAACGACGAGAGCGCCAGCGAAGGGAGCAGGAGATACGTCAACCGGTCGCCAATCAGGGCGACGCCCGAGAGGGGCGCCCCCACGGTCATGTTTCCGTTGGACGGCAGCCAGCCGAGCTTGACCGAGAACAGGACGATGGCCATGAGCCCGATCCAGAAGCCCGGGGTCGAGTAAAAGAGCAGCACCACGACCTGTAGAACCCTGTCGGGCCACCGCCCGGCGAAGACGGCCATGACCCAGCCCAGCAGGATGCCGAGGATCAGCGCCATGCCCAACGCCGAGACCATCAGCAGCAGCGTGTTGGGCAGCCGTTCGGCGACCAGCTGGGCGACCGGCATGCCGAACCGGGCTGAGTAGCCCAGGTCGAAATGGGCCAGGCGGACGAGGTAGTCGACGAGTTGGACGAGTATCGGCTGGTCGAGACCGAAGCGTTCGCGCAGGGCCGACATCGTTTCTGCCGTGGCCGATCCGGACTGCGCCGCCAACGTGTCCGCGACGTCGCCGGGCAGCAGCTGGAGCAGCAGGAAGCACAGGACGATGATGCCCAGCATCGTCGGGAGGACTTGGATGGCGGTGCGCCTTGCCGCGGCGCCGGTGCGCGCCAAAGCGCTCAGATGCCACTCCTGTCACGAACATTGTGCATTGCGGCATAACCTCGCACCGGGCTGAGCGCAACTGCAAGGAGTTTCACTTCGACCCGGGCCAGCAGATGGTTGCCCTCGGGGGACCTGTTCGAGGAGGGACTGCACATCCCCCCGATGTTGGTCATGCAGGGCGGCACGGCCAGCGCGATGCTGGTCGCGCTGATCCGCCAGAACGTCCGTACGCCGGATCAGACGATGGGCGGCGTCTGGCGCAAAGATGATCCAGGCGAAGCTGTCCGCCGCGTCGGCCGGCACGACCGATTCGGCGATCTGCATCCCCGCCGGCCGCCACATCGCTTGCGTGGTCATGCGGACGAGATGGAGTTGCCGACGTAATGGCCCGAACGCGATACCTGTCCTTCAACGGTAAAGTCGTGCCCTGGGAGGATGCGAAGATCCATGCGCTCGCACCCGGGGTCAAATGCGGCGCAGGCGTCTTCGAGGGGATCCGCGGCTATTGGATGCGGGTCATGAGGTATGACCAACAAGTAGAAGTTGGGCGCGGCCAAACGGAGTGCCAGCAAGCCAAGCCGTGCCTTCTGGCCGGGAGATAATTGGCCGATTGGCGGTGCGTGAGCCTCGACGGCGAGTCCGGCACGGCGAGCAGGCTCCTAGCCCGAGCGTCGCCGATTGCGGGGTCATCGTAATGAACCGATGTGGGGGAGTGGCCGTCAGGAAGGTGCGCCATCACTGCAGCTACACCTTCTTCGAACAATGTGGCCGACCCGGTCGCCAAACGACTGTCCCGAGGGTTGCATCGATCATGAACGTTGCCCTGCTGCCGAGCCCGAAGCTGGAGCCGCGTCACCTGCGCCTGCAGGCGAAAGCGTCCGGTGCTTCGGTGAGCAATGCCGATCGCATCGGCTCGCCCTACACCTCTGCCCTCCATGGTCATGTGGCAAAGCTTCCCGAGGGGGCATAGAACGCGATTCCCTCGGGCGTCAGGTCAGGGCGATAGGTGGATGAACCAGCCGTGGTAAGGCCGGCGAATTCGCTCTGGTTGCCGGTCAGGTATTGGGTGCCGTGGACAGTGTCGAATAGCCGGTAGACGGCGACGTCGCCGGCCTGCTGGATGCTGTCTTCGTAGAACGTGCTGTTCGGCTCGGGGGTGAGGTCGGGGCGGTAGGCGGATGTGCCCGGGGTCGTCAGACGGACATATTCGTCGTAGCTGGCCGTCAAGAAATGGGTGCCAGTGGCGCTCTCGAAGAAACGGTAGACCGCTTCGGCGCCCGGGTCGGTTTGCGGGTTCACGGCACCGAAATTGTTGGTCTCTTCGGTGAGATCGGGCCGGGTGGCGAGGATGTTCTGGGCTTCGGGGAGGCTCTGGGTGAACAGATGGGTGCCGTAGGTGGTGTCGAAGAACTTGTAGACGGGGATGCTCACCTTGGGTTCCGACGTGCCGGGCTGGCTTCCTGAACCCGTCGTCGTCCCGCCCGGCTGTGTCGAGGGTGGGGTGGTGACCGTGACGGTCGTGCCGGTATCGGCCGCCGCGTTGGTGCCGTCCGAGGCCAGGAGGCTGAAGGTGGTCGTGGTGCTGCCCACCGCGCCGGCTGCGGGCGTGAAGACCAGGGCCTGCAACAGGGCCTGTTCGGCGGCCGGCGATGCGGCGGTCAGGACGTAGCTGCCGGTCCCGGTGTGCGTCAGGCCGGCGCCGGACAGCGTGCCGTCGGCATCGGTGGCGGCTCCGGCGGCGGTGAGTGTGGCCGTCACGGTTATCGATGCCCCGGCATCCGGGTCCGTGAGAGTCGCCTGCGAGAATGGCTGCAGGGCTTGGCCGACGATTCCGACCTGTCCGGACATGGTGCCGCCGATGACCGGCGGATCGTCGACCGCCGTGGCGACCACGGAGGTGGTGGCGTCGCTCGCGGTCTGCCCGGCCGTGTCCGACACGGCGATGGCGAAGCCGGTCGTGACGGCCTGCCCGGGTGCGACCTGGTGGGCGGCGGGGGTGAACAACAGGCCTTGAAGGGCCGTGCTCACCTGGGCGGCGGTGCCCGAGACCGCGTAGACGTCGCCCGACAGAGTCCCACCGTCGGCGGCGGCATTCGGGTCGGACAGGGCGCCGTCAGCGGCCTCGGCTTGCGTGACGGTGACGGTCTCGGTCTGGTTCGGGTTCAGGTCGGCGATCGTCACCGCTTCGAACAAGCGGATGCCGGCCTCGTCGGTGGTGGACTGACCGGCCACCGTCCCGGTGATCGTGGGCGCCACCGGCGTGCCCCCCGCGATGACGTCGTCGGTGATCGTCAGCGTGAGCGGCGTCAGTTCCAGCGCGACGTCGGCGCCGTTCGGATCGGCGGGCGGCAGGGTGACGGTGGTCGGGTCGTCGCTGGCGTCATCGGAGGACAGGGTGGTGACCACGGCCGGGTCGTTCGTCACGTCGCGTGGCGCGAAGGTCAGCGTCTCGCTGTGGGCTCCCAGCGCGCTGGTGTCAGCGGCCAGGCTCAGCCCGGCATAGCTGGACCCGGCGGCGATCGCGGCCGGAAGCGTGCCGCCGGTCAGGGTGAAGCCGGTGCCGGTCGAGGTGGAGAACAGGCCGTCGAAACTGTCGGCCGGCGCGGCCGCGGTGTTGGCCAGGGCCAGCGCGGTCACCGCGGTGCTGCCTTGCGCAACGCTGCCGAGGTCCAGGGTGTAGCTGGTGCCGCTCTGGGTGAGGGTGCCGGCTCCGCTCGACTGGACGAGCGTGGGCTGGGCGATCGCGGCGCGCGCAACGGTGACGCTGGCGGAGGCGGGCAACACGGTCGGTGACGCGTTCAGGGAGACGTCGATGCCGGCGCCGACGCTCGTGCCGAGCTTGCTGCCGGAATTCTGCGTCGCGACCAGGTCGAGCAGCCCGTCGCCGTTGACATCGGCCAGCGCCAGCGCACTCGTGTTGGCAGCGAGCCCGGTGCTGGCGAGGTAGCCGGTGCCGAACGATCCATCGCCGTTGCCGGGCACGATCGCCACGCCCGATTGCGCGTTCGACAGCACGATGTCGGCATGGCCATCGCCGGTGACGTCGCCGATGGCCAGGCCGTCGTTGGTGTCGTTGCCGTT
>CAZZVQ010000033.1:0-6810 GCA_964657565.1 uncultured Acetobacteraceae bacterium | reverse complement strand
GATCGTGATGCCACTTCCGCCGGGCGGCAGCGGCAGCGCGACGCTGGCGGCGGACTGGAAGGTGCCGTCGCCGCGACCGAGCAGGACCGCGGCGGTCTCGTTCCCGCCCGTCGTGGAGGGGATCGCCACGATGTCCGGGATACCGTCGCCATTGACGTCGCCGATGGCGATCAGGGCCGCGACCGGCCCGAGGCCGAGCGCCGCCGGAGTGGCCACCGTGAAGCCGCCATGGCCGTCGCCGAGCAGGACGGTGACGGTCGCGTCGCCGGTGTCGGGCGCCGTGGTGCTGATCACCAGGTCCGGCCTGCCGTCGCCGTTCAGGTCGGCCTCGGTCATCTGGTGGGTCCCGAGAGTGCGCGCGTTGGCCGGGCTGCCGATGTCGACGCTGGCGCCAGGGGTGAAGGTGCCGTCGCCATTGCCGTTGAAGATCTGGACGGTCTCGCCGTCGAGCACGGCGAGGTCGACCTTGCCGTCGCCGGTGAAGTCGCCGGTGGCGATGTCCGAGGCGGATGGCCCGACGTCGGTTTGGATCGGGGCGCCGAACGTCCCGTCGCCGTTGCCGAGCAGGGCCGACACGGTCAGGTCGCCGCGGGACGTGTAGGCGAGGTTCAGGGTGACGACGTCGAGCCTGCCGTCGCCGTCGAGGTCACCGGTCACGAGCTGTGTCGCGGCGCCGGCGCCGGTGTAGAGGGCCGGTTCGGCCACGAAGCTGCCATCGCTCTGACCGACGTAGAGGGTGAGGCCGTCGATCGAGTCGTTCGCGGTCACCACGTCCGGGCGGCCGTCGCCGTTGAAGTCGCCGACCGCCAAGCCCCCGGGCAGCCCGCTGCCAACAATGCTGACGAGCGGGCTGGAGTAGGATGTCGCGGCGGAGAAGTTGCCGCCCCCGAGCGCCTGCTCGCCCGGCCGGGTGAGACCGCCGGGCGTGAAGCCGAGCGTGAGCGTGCCGGTGCCGACGCCGGTGCTCGCGGTCACGGTGTAGGCGGTGCCGTCGCTGCCGGCGACCGGGGCCACCCCGGTGACGGCTGCGCCCACCAGGCCGGGGCTACCGGACACGGTGAAGTCCCCGGCGGTGACGCCGTCGACCGGGGTGGAGAATGTGATGGTGAAGGCCTCGTACGCGGCCGCGGTGCTGGCGGCGGCCGGGGTGAACCCGGTGACCTGCACCGTCTGGGCCAGCACGCTGGCCACGGCCGCGTCCAGGGCCGACCCGGTGAATGCAGCCTCCAGGGCCGCGATCGCCGTCTGCTGCTGCGCCGCGGAGACCGACACGGTGTATGTGCTCGCAAGCCCGGCGAGCGTCGACTCCTCCTCGCTCGCGATGCGCTCGACGGCCAGCGCGTAGGAGACCGCATCGGCCTGGCTGGTGGCAGAAGCGGCGTGCGCCTCGATCGCGGCGTTGCCGGCGGCGATGATGGTCGCGACCGCGGGCAGCACGGACGCGTCGTAGCTGGTATCGTAAGAGCCGAAGATCGGCGTGCTGTCATAGGTCGTCATCCACGCCAGCACCTGCGCCGCGCTGGTGAAATCGATGGTCGTGGCCGGAATGGTCGGCGCCTTGCCGCCGACGAAGCCGCTGAACTTGTAGATGCCGAGCGAGGTGTCGATGATCGTGAGCGGGTCGGCCGTCAGGGTGCTTGCCCCGTTCTGGGTGAACGGGGTGAGCAGGAAGCTGGTGTCCAGCAGCTCGATATCCTTGAGCAACAGCGCCGGGTCGCCGGCCTTGGCCATGGCCAGCGGGTCGGCCGTGGCCAGGTCCAGCGTGGTGGGCTGTCCCAGCGCGGTGTCGATGCGGCTGTTCTCGAAGGCATAGTCGGTGGCGGTGACGGTGCTCGCGAAGCCTTCGGCGTCGATATCGGCCTGGTTGAGCAGCGAGGTGGCCGGCGTGATCACGCTGGCACCGGGGGGCGCGGAGAGGTTGAACGGACGGTTGACGCCGTCGAGGCTGTCCCCGCCCGCCTCCAGCTCCAGCCCTGCATCGTCGGTGGCGTCGGTGATGGTGCTGCCCTGGGCCGGAAGCGTGTCCTGCAACGGAACCGTCGCCATCCCCGACGCGTCCGTGGTCGCGTTCGGGTGACTCTGCACCGGGTACGGGACGATATCCTCCTGCCCGGCGTCGAACGGCACGACCGACCCGCCGGTGACCGGCCCGCTCGCCTCGGCGGTCACGTCCAGGCTGCCCGGCGCGGTGACGGTCACGGCGTAGGCCTGGCTTTGCGCCGTCTCGCCGTCGATCGCCGTTTCCGTGACCACCAGGTCGTAGCTGCCGGCGGCGAGCGGGGTCGTCTCGATGCCGAAGTTGTCGCCGGTCGCCTGGGCAGCGCCGAGCGAGACCGGGACGCCGTTGGCGGTCACGGTGAAGGTGGCGCCGATCCGGATGTCGTACGAGCCGGTCCCGGTGACGTAGAGGCTGGTATGGGTGGCGTCGTTGCCGCTGTTGGATGTGTATTCGACGTCCTGGATGGCGGGCAGGACGGTAGACTGGTCTTCCGGAAGGACGCCGACCACGACCGCGGTGACCTGCGTTCCCGTGAGGCCGGCCGGAAGGGTGAACGCGTCGCCGAGGGCGTACGATGCGCCGGATGCGGGTTTCAGGGCGACGACGTCGTTCTCGAACGGGCTGAGGGTCGCGGCGATTGCATAGGCGCCACTCGCATCGGCCGTGCCGGTGCCGACGACGGTCGTCTGATCCGTGAACTGGCTGAACGCGATCAGGATGACGGGGGCGCCCGGCGGCGCCGCGCCGGTCAGCGTGACCGTCGTGTCGGCGGTGCTGTTGTCGGACGCGGACACCCCGCTGTCGCTGCCGGCGGCGAGGGTCGGCGCGGCGAGCACGGCGGTTTCGGCCGCGCTGATCTCGTCGCCGAGGTCGTAGGTGTAGACGCCGAGCACGTGATTGATCGCGTCGTCGCCGGTGGCGGTCGCAAGTTGCGGCGCGGCCTCGCTTTGCTCGACCCGCTCGACGGCTGACACGTAGTCCACGGCCGTCTCGCCGGTGGGCGGCGTTGCGGCTCTCGCGAGCGCGACGTTGCCGGACGCGGCCAGCAAGGCCGGCGGCAGAGCCGGCAGGCTGGCGCCGGGCGCAGCGATCGAGGCCGCCGCGGTCAGCAGGTTCGGCAGCGTGGTCGTGCTGTCGGTGAGGTTGAGCGGGCCGGCGGCGGCGGCCTGCGCCATCGCGGTGACGGTGGCGGCGAACGCCGTGGCGAGGCTGGCCCCGGTCCGCGCGGCGATGAAGTCGGCATCGATCACCGCCGTGTCCATCACCCTGGCGCCGGCGATCAGGAAGCTCGTGTCGCCCGCCGCCGCCCGGGCTGCGGGATCGAGCGTCGTGAGGTCGGCGGTCGGGTCCAGGCCCAGCGCCGCCAGCAGGCCGGGCTGCGCCGCGGCGGCGGTCTGGCCGGTCGCGGCGGCATAGGCGTCGAGCAGGGTCGTGAGCGGGTCGATCACGGTCGCGCCGGCCGGCGCGGGGAGCGCGCCGGGCAGCGCCACGCCGGTCTGGGTGTCCGTGCCGCCGGTGGCGATCAACTCGCCGGCCGGGCTGGCCAGCGTGAACGACCCGGTGACCGTGGTGACGCCGGACGCCTCGCCGGCGTCGGGCACGCCGTTGCCGTTGGCATCGGCGAACACGGTCGCGTTGGCGATGGGTCCGTCGGTCAATTGGCCGGTCAGAAGCGGCGTGCCGGGCGGCACCACCGGCGTGGCGGAGATGGTGACGGGGGTGACGTCGGAGGCGTCGCTGACGTTGCCGGCCGCGTCGGTCGCCGTCACGCTCAGGAAGTGGGCACCGGCGGGCACGGCGACAGTGTGCAGATCGAAATTGCCGTTGCTATCCGCGGCCGCGGTGGGGTCGAGCTTGTCGGGCACGCCATCCACCAGCAGGGCGACGCTGCTGTTCGGCTCGGCGGTGCCGGTGATGTCGAGCGCGGGCGAGAGGCTGCCGTCGGCGGCCATGGGGCCGGTGACGTTCGCGACGACCGGCGCGGCGGGCGCCACGGTGTCGACCGTGACCTGGATGGCCGGGGACAGGTCGCCGACATTGCCCGCCACGTCGGTCGCGTAGACGGCGAGGTCGTAGGCGCCGTCGAAGAGCGGGATGGAGGTGAGGCTGTAGCTGCCGTCGGCCGCGACCTGAGCGGTGGCGAGCAGCAGGTCGGCGTCGAGGTCCTCCAGCGTGACGGTCGCGCCGGGCTCGGCGGTGCCGGTCAGGGTCAGCACGTCGTCGTCGACCGCGGTGGCGGGCAGGACCTTGTGGGGGCCGCTCAGGATGGGCGTGCTGGGCGGCGCGGGCGGGGTGGTGTCGACCGTGAACATGCCGAGCGGCGAGAGCGGGCTGGGATTGCCGGCCAGGTCGACCGCCTGGACCTCGACGCCGTAACTGCCATCGGCCAGCGCCGGGGCGGTGACGGCATAGAACCCGTCCTGGTCCGCCTGCGCGAAAGCGACTGCAACCGGAGTCGTGCCGGGCGCGCCGATATAGAGGCTGACGGTCGCGAACGGCGCGGTCACGCCTTCGAAGGTCGGCGTCGCGGTGTTGGTGACCAGGGTGCCGTCTGGCGCGTCGCTGACATGGGTGCCGGGGTCGAACGAGGGCGCCGCGGGTTGACTGGGGGGCGCCGTGACGATCGTGAACGGGCGGTCGGTGAAGGCGGAGTTGCCGGCGCTGGTGCCGACCTGGATGTGCAGGACGTAGCTGCCCGGACCGCCCTCGATATCCGCGAGCGGCAGCACCGCCGCCCAGTGGCCAGTGCCGTCGACGGTGCCGTAGACGGTCGACGACGTGAGCCCGGTCTTGTTGAGGTAGACGAGCACCAGGACGTTCGAGCCGAACGGCGCGTTGGTGGTGCCGGACACCGCGAACCCGCCATTGGCCTGCGCGTCCGCCAGGTCCTCGGCGTCGATGTAGTCGTCGCCGGCGATGGGGTCGATCCCGGCCGAGATGCCGAGATTGGTCTCGTAGAGCAGGACGGAGTCGTCTGTCTCGACCTGGTAGAGGATGGCGTTGCCGGCCTCGGTGAGTCGGGGAGCCATTCCCTTGCCCTCGTCGGTGATCTCTCCCGTTGCCGTGTCGATCAGGCCGATCAGGTATTCGCTTTGGGGGTCGGCGTAGACGCCGGGATTGCTCGTGAAGGCGACCAGCCCGCCGCCGCGGCTGGCCGACTGATAGTTGTCGAACTCGAGATGGGTGTCGTCGATCCGCGACACCGATGTGGTGGTGCCGGTCGCGACGTCGTATTCGAACAGGTATTGGACCGCGGTGTCGCCGTAGCCGTCCTCGACCTGGAAGAACACCTTCGAACCGTCGGCGCTGATGACCGGGTCGTTGGTCTCGATCGTGTTGTCCAGCGTCAAATCGTCGGTGGGCGTTGCCGGTCCGAGCAGTCCGTTGCCGTCGAGGTCGATGGTCTGGCCGGTGGCGACGTTGTAGACGTAGCTGCGCGTCGGCGCGGCTATGATCACGGGCCCGTCGATCTTGATGCCGCCGAGGTCGGTCGCCTCGCTCTGGTAGGCGATCAGGTTGCCGTCGCCCGAGATGCTGGTGACCAAGCTGTTGAAATCGCCGCCGGTGCCCGGCGCGCGATCCGGTTGCGCGATGATCTGGCCGCTGAAGACGATGCCGAAGGAATCGGTGTAGTCGCCGTAGCCATACTCGTCCGTGCCGGTGCCGGCCGACACCAGCGTGATCTGCCCGGTTTTGAGGTCCTCCACGTAGACGTTCTCGACGCCTGTCTCCGCCCCGGGGGTCAGCGAGGCCGCGCTGTCGAAGGTCACGGTCGAGCCGTCGGCGGATAGGTAGGGAGTGCCAAACGTCTGGGTGTTCGCGGCGACGAGTTCGATGGACCCCGGCACGATGCCGAGGCCGCCCGCGCTGGCGACGGAGCTGAGCGTGGCGACGTAGACGTTGGTCTCCCCCGCCGGCGTGCCGCCGGCCACGAGGTTGGTCGCGTCGCTGGAGAAGGCGACCTTGGTGCCGCTGCGCGACAGGCTGGGGGCGTAGGACTGGCCGTTGGCGGGGCCGTCCACCCCGGTCGACACCAGCACGATCGCGCCGGTCAACGTGTCCTTGACATAGACGTTGTTGTAGCCGTCGGACCCGCTGCCCGGCGCGAGGTCCGTGGCGACGCTGTTGAACGCCACCAACCGGCCGCTCGCAGAGGGGGAGCCGGCCGCGCCAGAACTCGCCTCGCCGCTGGCGCTGGCCGACACCAGGCTTGTGGTGGGGAGATTGGTGTTGTCGACCTGGATGTAATCCGACTCCGACAGGGTAACGGCATTGCCGGCCGCGTCGGTGATGAAGCTGGGCCGCAAGGCAAGCGCGACCGTGCCGTCGCCGGACAGCCCTTGCACCGTCACGAGGTAATCGTTGCCGGATCCGGACACCGTCTCGACCGAACCGTCGGCGGTGCCGGTCGTGACGAGGGAGAAGTCGGCCGGGGTGACGCTGCCGACGGCCTCGTTGAAATGGACATTGAAGGCGACGCTGATGGCGTTCACCTGGTTGGCGTTGGAGATCGTGCTGGTCGCGGTGGCGGCCCCGGTCTCGACGACGACGTTCAATGCCGGCGACGCCTGACTGACGTTGCCGGCGGCATCGATCGCCTTGACCGTCAGCGCATGGGCGCCGTCGGCGAGCGCCGGCGTCGTCAGCCGGTAGCTGCCGTCCGCGGCCACGGGGGCGGTGCCGAGGACGGTGCCGTCGCTGTCGAGCAGTTCCACGCGGAGGTCCTGCGGGGTGCCGAACGGGCTGGCGGCGGCCGCGACGGGGTAGGAGCCGACGACGACCAGGGTGTTGCTCGCCGTCAGGCCGTCGGA
>CAZZVQ010000032.1:0-41875 GCA_964657565.1 uncultured Acetobacteraceae bacterium | reverse complement strand
CGCGGCGGCGGTGCCGGAGGCGGTGGCGGACTACCTGGCCTCGCAAAACCTGCCGAGCGAGTTGGCGATGTCGCCGCATCCGGAGCTGCAGGCCATCCCCTGGGCGACCCGGCCTCTGCTGCAGATCCGCGAAGGGCGGGCGGAGGCGTCCGACCTAGTCAGCGTGCAACACGCATTCGCGGCGGTGGCTGAGACCGGGACGTTGATGTTCCCGAGCGCGCCGGAGCGGCCGACGACGATCAAGCTGCCGGACACCGCGGTCGTGGTGCTGCGGACCTCGCGGATCGTCGGGCCGTACGAGGATGCGTGGGATCTGCTGCGGGCTGAGATGGGTGGGATGCCGCGCAACGTGATGTGGGTGACGGGGCCGTCGCGCTCGGCGGACATCGAGCAGACGTTGGAGCTCGGCGCGCACGGGCCGCGGCGGCTGCACGTCGTCCTCATTGAGGACGACGTCAGTGCACAGTGCTAGCGACGGTTGCGGTCGAGGGACCAGGCGCCAGGGCCGGCGGCGGCGATGTAGAGGAAGACGAAGCAAAACAGGACCGCAGCATCGCCGCCGTTCAGGGCGGGAAAGAAGCTCTTCGGGGCGTGCGCCATGAAGTAGGCGACGGCCATCTCGCCGGAGATGATGAACGCGGCGGGCCGGGCGAAGAAGCCGAGCACCACGAGAACGCCGCCGACGATTTCGAGGATCGCGCCGATCCACAGCAGGCTGAAGGCGGCCGGCAACGGGAAGGGGGGCGCAGCGGGGAAGGCGAACAGTTTCTGGGTGCCGTGCTCGATGAAGAGCAGCCCGGCGACGATGCGAAGCACGGCCAGCGCGCGGGGCGCCCAGGTGTCGAACAGGGTCGCGGTCGAGGTGGACATCGTGGTGCTCATGGGGTGTCTCCGGTGACGAAGTTGAGGGTGGTGCCCCACGGGTCCGTGCGCGCGGGCATCGGATGCGGGGTGCGGAGGGTGACGGCGGCGAGGCCGGCGCGGGCCGGGTCGCGGGGGCCGGCGCCTTGGCTGCGCCAGGTGTTCAGGGCGATGTAGTGATGGTAGCCGCCGGTCGAGAGGAACAGTGCCTGCGGCCAGCGCCGGGTCACGGCGAGGCCGAGGCCGGCGGTGTAGAACGGCTCGGCGGCCGCGACGTCGCCGACTTGTAGATGGACGTGGCCGATCGTCGTGCCGGGCGGGGCACCGGTCCAGGGCTGGTCGTCGAGCGCCATCAGGGCGGCGAGGTCGAGACGGGCGTTGGCCATGACGACCTGGCTGCCTTCCCAGCGCCATGCGGTGCGCGGCCGGTCGGCATAGATCTCGATGCCGTTGCCCTCGGGGTCCGTCAGGTAGACGGCCTCGCTGACGAGGTGATCGGCGGCGCCTTCAATCGGGAGATGATGCGCGGTGGCGTGCCGGAGCCAGCGTCCGAGGTCGGCGCGGGTGGGCAGCAGGAAGGCCGTGTGGAACAGCCCGGCCGCACCGGGATCGACGGGCAGGAAGTCCGGGCGATGCAGCAATTGCAACAGCTTACGGCCGCCGGCGCCGAGCCACACCGAGCCGGGCCCGGTCTCGATCACGGCGAGGCCGATGGCGTCCTGATAGAATCCCGCGACCCGGTCGAGGTCGCGGACGGCGAGGGTCACGGCGCTGATGTCGATCGGATCGGGCATGGCACACCATATGAAGATCCCCGGCGTATCAGCAATGCCGGGTTCCTCCCTGAGTTCGATACTGGCAGTATCGGGCGATGGACCGTATCGCTCAATTGGCTGCCTTCGTTCGGACGGTCGAATTGGGTAGCCAGGCCGAGGCCGCGCGGGAGCTCGGCGTCACCCCGGCGATGGTGGGGCGCTATATCCGTGGTTTGGAGGATCGGCTGGGGGCACGGCTGCTGAACCGGACGACGGCGACGCAGAGCCTGACCGAAGCCGGGGCGATGTTCCATGCGCGAGCCGGTGCGCTGCTCGAGGATCTGGCGGCGGCGGAGGCGGCGGTGACGGACCGGCAGGCGGCGCCGGCAGGCACGTTGCGGATCAGCGCGCCGATGGTGTTCGGCGCCAAGTATCTGGCCGCGGCGCTGGCACGGTTCGGCATGGCGCATCCGGGGGTGTCGATCGAGCTGACGCTGAACGACCGCCAGGTGGATCTGGTCGAGGAGGGCTACGACCTCGCGTTGCGCATCGGGCATCTCGCGGATTCCGGGCTGGTCGCGCGGCGGCTGGCGCCATGCCGGCTCGTCGTGGTGGCGGCGCCGTCCTATCTGGACGCGTTCGGCACGCCGGAGACGCCGGAAGCGCTGCTCGGGCATCATTGCCTGACCTATGCCTATGCGAGCGAGGGGCGGGTGGCGCGATTCACCGGGCGCGAAGGCCGGGTCGCGGTGGTCGAAATGCGGGGGCGGCTGGCGGCCAATAACGGGGAGGCGCTGCACGAGGCGGCGATGGCGGGCGCGGGCCTCGTGATCTCGCCGACCTTCATCGCAGGGGACGCGATCCGCGACGGGCGGCTGCGCCCGGTGCTGACGGCGTGGGCGATGCGGCCGTTGTCGCTGTACGCGGTGTTTCCTTCGGCGCGGCATTTGGCGCCGAAGGTGAGGGTGTGCGTGGATTACCTGGTGGGGTGTTTCGGGGAGAGGCCGGATTGGGATGCCGGGTTGGACGGGTGATCGAGTTGCGCCTGGCTGCTGGTGGGCTGAAGCCCACCCTACGAGGTTAGTGTTGGCGGGTGGGCCGGCGGGGGCGGGCGCCGGGCTGGGGGGCGCCGCCGGGGGGGAGGGCGGCTTCGATCTTGGGGTCGTGCGACCCGGCCGCTTCGACGGCTTCGGTGAATGCCGCGGCGGCGGAGGAGGCGATCTCGAACTTGGTTTCCTTGTCGAAGATCCGGATCGAGCCGATCTCCGCCTTGGTGATGTTGCCCTGGCGGCAGATCAGCGGAATCAGCCATTTCGGGTCGGCGTTGTTCTTGCGGCCCACCGCCATGCGGAACCACGCGCCGCCGGACAGGCCCGGCGCGTCGCGGGTCGGACGGCGGGCGCCGGGGTCGCGAGGACCGGAGTCGCGAGAGCTTTGCGGAACCGGGCTGAAGCCGTCCTCGGGCGCGGGCAGCTCGGCGCGCCAGAAGCGGGAGACGGCAGTCGCGAGCTGTTCGGGAGTGAACTTCTCGAGCAATTCAGCGGCCGAGGCGCGGTCCTCGTCGGAGATCTCCTCGGCCAGGCGCTTGTCCTCGAGCAAACGCTCCTGGTCGCGTGCGGCGATCAGGTCGGCGCTCGGCGGGTCGCTCCAGCCGGGGTCGACGCCGGCCGAGGCGAACAGCATCTCGGCCCGGCGCTTGCGCGGCGCCGGCACGATGAGGACCGAGACGCCCTTGCGTCCAGCCCGGCCGGTGCGGCCGGAGCGGTGCAGCATGGTTTCCTTGTCGCGCGGCAGGTCGGCGTGGATGACGAGGTCGAGCGCCGGCAGGTCGAGCCCGCGGGCGGCCACGTCGGTGCAGACGCAGACCCGGGAGCGGCCGTCGCGCAGCGATTGCAGGGCGCCGTTGCGCTCGTGCTGGCTCAGTTCGCCGGACAGGGCCACGGCGTCGAAGCCGCGCTCGAGCAGGCGGCCCTGCAGGCGGCGGACGGCCTCGCGGGTGGCGCAGAACACGAGGGCGGCGCGGACCTCGAAGTAGCGCAGCAGGTTGACCGCGGCGCGCTCGATGTCGTGCGGGGCGACGGTGATGGCGCGGTATTCGATGTCGACATGCGGCTCGTTGCGGCCGCCGACGTCCAGACGCAGGCTGTTCTTCTGGTAGCGCCGGGCGAGGGCGGCGATCTCCTTGGGGATGGTGGCGGAGAATAGCAGCGTGCGGCGCTCGCCGGGCGTGGCGTCGAGCAGGAATTCGAGCTCCTCGCGGAAGCCCATGTCGAGCATCTCGTCGGCCTCGTCGAGCACGGCGACGCGGATCTGGCTCAGGTCGAGCCGGCCGCGCTCGGTATGGTCGCGCAGGCGGCCGGGGGTGCCGACGACGATGTGGGCGCCCTGGGCCAGCGCGCGAGCCTCGGCGCGGGCGTCCATGCCGCCGACGCAGGAGGCGATGCGGGCGCCGGTCTTGGCGTAGAGCCAGGTGAGTTCCGCCTTGACCTGGATGGCGAGTTCGCGCGTCGGCGCGATGACCAGTGCGAGCGGGGCGGCGGCGGGGCCGAAGCGTTCGGCGCCCTCGAGCAGCGTCGGGGCGAAGGCCAGGCCGAAGGCGACGGTCTTGCCGGAGCCGGTCTGGGCGGACACGAGCAGGTCGCGGCCCTCGGCCTCGGGGACCAGGACGGCGCTCTGGACCGGGGTCGGTTCGGCGTAGTTGCGGCCGGTCAGGGCCTCGGTGAGGGCGGGATTGACGTCGGGGAATGGCAAAAGTGGTTACTTTCCTTGAAAGCGCGGCTTGCGCTTTTCCATGAAGGCGGTGCGGCCCTCGGTGTAGTCGCTGCTGTCGAAGCAGGTGGAGACGGCTTGATACACGGATTGCATGTCGCGGTCTGCCGGGTCGCGTTGCGATTGGCCGAGGATGAGCTTCATGCCGCGCAGCGACAGCGGCGCGTTGCCGGCCATCGTGCGGGCGAGCTTCTCGACCGTGGCGTCGAGCTCGGCCTCGGGCACCACCTGGTTGACCAGGCCGATGCGGGCGGCTTCGGCGGCGCCGAAGCGCTCGCCGGTGAACAGGATCATGCGGGCGTTGGCGTGGCCAACGAGGGAGTTGAGCCGGCGGACCATGTCCCAGCCATAGGCGATCCCGAGCTTGGCGGCGGGGATGCCGAATTGGGCGCCGTCGGCGGCGATGCGGATATCGGCGGCCATGGCGATGCCGAGGCCGCCGCCGAGGCAGAAGCCCTGGATGCGCGCGATCACGGGTTTTTCGAAATTGGTCAGCTTGGCGCGGCCGGCACTCGTGAGCTTGTCGTATTCCTGCTGCGCGTCCGCGTTGGAGCGGTTCTGCTCGAATTGCGAGATGTCGGCGCCGGAGACGAACGCCTTGTCGCCCGCGCCGGTCAGCACCACGCAGCGGACGGCGTCGTCATGCTCCCAGGCGGTGAGGATGTCGGTCAGCCCGTCCCACATCTCCATGGACATGGCGTTGCGCTTCTCGGGCTGATTGAACACGATCGTGCCTACGCCGTCGTGCACGGCGGCGAGCATCTTGCCGGACGCGTATGTCTTGTCGCCGCCGACCATCTGGTCCATCTCGCTCACCCCACCATCAACCGCCCGGCTATGCGCCCCAACGTTTCTTCAATCAACTGGCGGCGCAACCTCGCGTAGGCGCTTGCGGGGGCGGCTGCGGATGGTGGCGTCGGGCGCCATGCGGCGGATGTCGGCCTGGAAGCGGGCGCGCTCCTCATGGATCGAGACGAGCACCGGGCCCATCGGCACGCCGAGATCGATCAGCACCGCCTCGGAGAGTTGCAGGCTGGCCTCGATGGTCTCCGGCACCGCGTCGGTCGCGCCGACCCGGTAGAGATGCGCCGCATGCTTGGCGTCGCGGGCGCGGACGACGATCAGCAGGTCCGGCCGGGCGGCGTGGGCGATCTGCACGATGGTGTCGGCCATGCTGCGGTCGTCGATGGTGACGACCAACGCGCGGGCCGTGTCGAGGCCGACGCTGTTGAGCAGGGCGGCCTGGGTCATGTCGCCGTAGAACACCGACGGCTTGGCCTTGCGCGCCTCGCTGACCCGGCCGATGTCGCTGTCGAGCGCGACCCAGGCGATGTCGTGCGCGTCGAGCATGGCCGCCACGGTGCGGCCGACGCGGCCGAAGCCGGCGATGATGACGCCGCCATGGGCCGGGTCGCTGGGCGGGAGGAGGTCGGGGCTGGGCTTGGCGCGCGGGCGCGGGGCGAGCTTGCGGCCGGCCCAGGACAGGGTCGGGATCGCGGCCATGGACAGCGCGGTGATGAGGAACAGGAAGCGGCCGAGATCGCCCTGCAGCAAGCCGAGGCTGATGGCGAGGCCGATGATGACGAAGCCGAACTCGCCGCCGGGCCCGAGCAGCAGCGCCGATTGCAGCGCCGCCCCGCCGCGCACCCGGAAGGCGCGGGCCAGGCCGAAGGTGATGGCCGCCTTCAGGCCGACCAGGCCGATGACGCCGCCCAGCACCAGCAGCGGCGATTGGGCGAGCCGGACGAGGTCGAGCCGGAGGCCGACGGAGATGAGGAACACGCCGAGCAGCAAGCCCTTGAACGGCTCGATGGTGACTTCGACCTGCCGCCGGTATTCGGTCTCGGCCAGCAGCACGCCGGCGATCAGCGCGCCCAGCGCCATCGACAGCCCGGCCGCCGCCGCCGCCAACCCGGTCGCCAACACCACCAGCAGGCAGGCGGCCATGAACAGCTCCGGGCTGCCGGTGCGGGCCACGCTGCGGAACAGCGGGCGCAGGCCGAGCCGGCCGATGGCGGCCAGTGCGGCGATGGCCAGCCCGGCTTCGGCGAGGGCGCCGAACAGGTCGGCGATGCCGCCCTCGCCGCCGCCGAGCATGCCGAGCAGGAAGAGGATCGGGACGACGGCGAGGTCCTGGAACAGCAGGACGGCGAAGCTGGCGCGGCCGGCCAGGCTGGTCATGCGCCGTTCGTCGGCCAGGACCTGCGTGACCGTGGCGGTCGAGGACATGGCGAGCGCGAGGCCGGCGATGAGGGCCGGCCCGGGCCGGGCGCCGAACAGCGCGGCAGCCCCGGCCAGGGCGGCGGTGCAGAGCAGGACCTGCAGCGCGCCGAGGCCGAACACCAGCCGGCGCAGGCTGACGATGCGTTGCCACGACATCTCGAGCCCGATGGTGAACATCAGCAGCACGACGCCCAGTTCGGCGACCGGCTCGATGCGGGCGCGGTCGGCGATGGTGACCAGGCCGAGCGGCGGCCACCAATGGGCGAGCGCGCCCAGGCCGGAGGGGCCGGCGAGGAGGCCGACGAGCATGTAGCCGACCACCGGGCTGAGGCGGAGCCGATGCAGCAGGGGGATGATGATCGCCGCGGCGCCCAGGACGACGAGCGCTTCGCGCATCGGCGCTCCCAAGGCGGCGTGGTCGGCGAGCGGTTGCATGGAACTACTGTAGCCCTAATTCGGCCGGTTGCGCCTGTTTGCCGTCACTGGACCCGCGGTTCACGTCCGTGGATGCCGGCTCCTATTTACGTGGCGGCCGCGGCTGGACGCGCGCCGAAGATCGCGCTGCCGACACGGACATGGGTGGCGCCATGCTGGATGGCAGCTTCGTAGTCGCCCGACATCCCCATCGACAGGGTCGCCAGGCCGTGGTGGCGGGCGCACTCGGCGAGCCAGGCGAAATGCGGGCCGGGGTCCTCGTCGGCCGGCGGGATGCACATCAATCCGGTCAGGGACGCGCCGAGCCGTTCCTGCGCGGCCTCGATGAAGGCGTCCGCCTCGGCGCGGGCGATGCCGGCCTTCTGCGCCTCGTCGCCGACATTGACCTGGATCAGCAAGGCCGGGCTGCGGCCCTCGGACTGGATGGCGGCGGCGATGGCGTCCAGGAGGCGCGGGCGGTCGACGCTCTCGATGACGTCGGCGAGGCGGACGGCGTCGCGGGCCTTGTTGGTCTGCAGCGCGCCGATCAAATGGAGGCGGAGCGCCGGGTCGGTGTGCCGCAGCGCGGGGAACTTGCCGGCGGCTTCCTGGACGCGGTTTTCGCCGAACCGATGCTGTCCGCAGTCGATGGCGGTCTGGATCGCGGCGGCGTCATGGGTTTTCGACACGGCCACCAGGGTGACGCTGCCAGGGGCCCGGCCGGCGCGGGCCGTGGCATCGGCGATGCGCTGCTGGACGGTCGCCAGACGTTCGGCAAGGGTCGGTTCGGGCGGGGAGGCATTCATGGATCATAGGCTTGTCGCGTGGGGGCGCGCGGTCAAGGCACGGCGTGGGTCGACGCTGCCGCCGCTATGGCTGTTCACCGACCCGGCGCGGATGGGCGACGTCGTGGCGGCGGTGCGGGCGTTGCCGGCCGGGTTGTGTGGGGTGGTGTTCCGGCATGACGGGGTGCCGGGCCGGGCGGCGCTGTTGCGGGAGGTGGCGCGCGCGTGCCGGGCGCGGCGGCTGGCGCTGGTGGTGGCGGGGAGGGGGAGGGTGCCGGCGGGGGCCGGACGGCATCTGCGCGAGGGGCGGGGCGGGGCGGGGCGGACGAGTTCGGCGCATGGCCGGGCCGGGCTGGTGCGGGCGCGTCGGGCCGGGGTGGCCCTGGTGTTCCTTTCGCCCGCGTTCGCGACGGCCAGCCATCCGGGGGCGCCCGGGCTGGGTGCGTGGCGCTGGGGGACGATGGCGCGGGCGGCCGGCGTGGCGGTGGCGGCGCTGGGTGGGGTCGACGGCCGCTCGGTCCGGCGGCTGCCGCGTTCCGTCGCCGCGGTGGGGGCGATCGGGGCCTTGCGCCGATGATGCCTGTCACCCGTTGGCCACAGTGTTTCGCGATTGCCATGGCGGGGGTCGGTTCACGATTGCGAGGTTAAAAAAGGCGCGGCAATACTGCGCTCAGGTCTGGCTGACCCCGAGCCCGTGCTGCACTGACGCAGTGGTGGAGTGATGGGACGGGGCCTTTTAATGTTCCGCCGAACATCGGCGATTTGAGGAGGGTTTGATGCGTAAACTCCTGCTGGCCACTGTGGCCGGCCTGGGCTCTTGGGGAGCAGTCGCCAGCGACTCCTTCGCCCAACAAAGTGGGTCAGCGGTTCAGGCTCCCACGCAGTCCAATGCCAGCTATTCGGTCTATCAGGGCGGCGTCTCGCTGCCGTCGGCGTCGAACCCGACGCCCGGTACCGTCGTGGTGCGCTTGAACGGCCGCGTTCGGTTCTATGCGTATGAGATAAATGACGCTGACGCGTCGACGTCGCTCAACAAGCAGGACAAGTACGGTTTCGGCGAGTATGCCCGTCTGTATCCGGGCTTCGACGGCGTTGCCGCGAACGGACTGAAATACGGCGCCAACCTTGAAATTCGGCAAGACGCGGCCGCGCCGGCCGGCGGCGGCTCCAACGGAAGCATCTCGGGTGCCGACGTCAAGCGCGGCCAGCTATATTTCCGCCGCGTCTGGGGCTATATGGGCACCGACCAGGTCGGCACGATTCGGGTTGGTTCGACGGACCAGCCGACCAGCCTCTATCTGACGGGCAACTTCGAAAACTTCAACGACGGCGGTTGGGACGGCGATCTGCCCGGCTTCTTCGCCGCCAACGTCGCTCCCGTATGGGCTTTGCCGGACAACTCCGGCAGCTACTACACCACGAACAAGGTGGTATACCTCTCGCCGTCGGTCTTCGGCTTCGACCTTGGCGTGTCCTACGAACCGAGCACCGCGAACGTTAGCGTCAGCGACAACTGCAACGCTCCTGGCTTGGGGTTCACCACCTCGCAAGGGCAGGCAACGACCTCTTACTGCGACCGCGCGTCCTCAACCACGTCGAACGCCGAATCGGCACGCCGGCGTAACACGTTCGACGCGCTGCTCCGCTACCGCGGCACGTTCGGACCGGTCGGCATCGCAGCGACCGCCGCCATCATCAGCGGCAGCCACGTTCAGTACAACGGCGGCGCGGCATACACCAATTCCCCGCTCGCACCGACCGGCGCGAACTATAACTATCAGGGCCTGAACATCGGCGACTTCGGCTTGGCGGTCACGTTCGCTGGGCTCAGCGTCGGTGGTCACTACGAGACGGGCAAGTTCAACGGGCAGACCCAGAACACGCTGCCGCGCGGCTTCCCGGACAGCAACGCGTATGTGGCTGGCGCTTCCTACACGTTCGGTCCGGTGATCGTGGGCGCCCATTACTTCGTGACGGAGAGCGCGGGCGACTTGAGCAACGCTTTCTACGGACGTCAGCGCAAGGACCAGGGGATCGCCGCCGGCGGCACCTACTCGTTGGCGCCAGGCGTTTCCATCTTCCTCTCGACCCTCTGGGGCCAGCGGAAGCAGAATGGTTACAACTTCGTCTCCGGCGCTGGCGTGACCAACGCTACCGGCGTGGGTGGTCAGACGACTGGCGGCAAGGTGACCGTCTCTGCCGCATCGCTGGGCACCGCCTTCAGCTGGTAGAAATCTGAGCACGACGCTGTTGGAGAGGGGCGGTGGGCAACCACCGCCCCTTTCTGATTCATGCCGCTTCATAACTCAGGCTTGGCACCCGAAGGCGCCCGGGCTAAGACCCTCGGTCCCGAGACGCCGCAACAGCAAGTGTGAACATGTCCAAGTCTGCTCCGATTTTCGCCACCCTGCTCAGCGCGAGCTTGCTACTCTCTGCTTGTTCGAAAACCCGGGCAGTGGCTGACGACGAATACAACGACTACCGGACGAAGGGGCCGGAACGGGGCAAGATCGGCGGCGAGCAAGGACTGATCCTCGGTATCGGCGGCAAGAGTGCCGATAGCGCGGGCGACCAGGGCGGCGGGGCGCTCGGCGTGAACGCCTATCTCTGGCGGGCCGCGCTCGACACGCTCAAATTCATGCCGCTCACGTCGGCCGATCCGTTCGGCGGGGTCATCATCACCGATTGGTATTCCCCGCCGGGGGCGCAGGGCGAGCGCTTCAAGGCGACGGCCTACATCCTCGGCCGGCAGCTGCGCACCGATGGCATCCGGATCAACGTCTTCCGGCAGGTCGAGCAGGGCGGCCGGTGGGTCGACCAGCCGGTCGCCTCGTCGACGGCGGGCGAGATCGAAGACAAGGTGCTGGCGCGGGCGCGGGAGCTGCGCTCGCAAACCGCCGCCAAATCATAGGGGAGACCGTGCCCGACACCGTCCCGAGCACGACGCTGGACGAGACCGCGCCCGCCCCGTCGGGGCCAGAGGGCTACGATTTCCGCGCCGCCGAGCCGCGGTGGCAAGCGGCCTGGGCGGACCAGCACTGCTTCCGCGCCGAGGACGTGCCGGCGGGCGACCAGCCGAAATACTATGTGCTCGAGATGTTCCCGTATCCGAGCGGCAAGATCCACATGGGGCACGTGCGCAACTATGCGCTCGGCGACGTGGTGGCGCGGTTCAAGCGCGCCCGCGGCTTCGCGGTGATGCACCCGATGGGGTGGGACGCGTTCGGCTTGCCGGCCGAGAATGCGGCACGCGGCCGCAACATTCATCCGGATACCTGGACGCGGATGAACATCGACGCGATGCGCGACGAGTTGCAGCGGATGGGGCTGTCGCTCGATTGGTCGCGTGAAATCGCCACCTGCGACCCGTCGTATTACGGGCATCAGCAGAAGCTGTTCCTCGAGCTGCTGGCGGCCGGGCTGGTCGATCGGCGCGAGAGCTTCGTGAACTGGGACCCGGTGGACGGCACGGTGCTGGCCAACGAGCAGGTCATCGACGGCAAGGGCTGGCGCTCCGGCGCGGTGGTCGAGAAGCGGCGGCTGGCGCAGTGGTTCTTCCGCATCACGCAATACGCGCCGGAGTTGCTGGATTCGCTGAGCAACGGCGAGCTGGATCGCTGGCCGGAGCGGGTGCGCACGATGCAGGCGCGCTGGATCGGGCGGAGCGAGGGGGCCCGGGTGCGGTTCGCGCTGGTGGATGGGGAAGACCACGTCGAGGTCTTCACGACCCGGCCGGATACGCTGTTCGGCATGTCGTTCATCGCGCTGGCGCCCGATCATCCGGTGGCCGCGGCCGCGGCTGCGCGCAATCCGGCGGCAGCGTCGTTCATCGCCGAGTGCCGCGCGCTGGGGACGAGCGAGGCGGCGATCGAGACGGCGGAGAAGCGCGGCTTCGACACTGGGTTGCGGGTCAAGCATCCATTCCTGGATCGGACGTTTCCGGTCTGGATCGCCAATTTCGTGCTGATGGAATACGGCACCGGCGCGATCTTCGGCTGCCCGGCGCACGACCAGCGCGATTTCGATTTCGCGCAGAAATACGGGCTGATTGTGACGCCGGTCGTGCAGCCGGCGGGGGCGGAGGCCGGGCGCCTCCCGTTTACCGGGGCGGGCACGCTCATCAATTCGGGTTTCCTCGACGGGCTCGAGATCGAGGCGGCCAAGCGGGCGGTGATCGACCGGCTGGAGGCGGACGGCGCCGGCGAGGGCGTGGTCAACTGGCGCTTGCGGGACTGGGGCATCAGCCGGCAGCGCTACTGGGGCGCGCCGATCCCGATCATCCACTGCGCGGCCTGCGGGCCGGTGCCGGTGCCGGATGCGGAGCTGCCGGTCGTGCTGCCGCTCGACGTCACGTTCGACCGTCCGGGCAATCCGCTCGACCACCATCCGACGTGGAAGCACGTGGCCTGTCCGCGTTGTGCCGCGCCGGCGCAGCGCGAGACGGACACGATGGACACGTTCGTCGACAGCTCCTGGTATTTCGCCCGGTTCTGCTCGCCGCATGCGGCGCAGGCCCTGACGCGGGCGGCGGTCGATCACTGGCTGCCGGTCGACCAGTATGTGGGCGGCATCGAGCACGCGATCCTGCACTTGCTGTATGCCCGCTTCTTCACCCGGGCGCTGCAGAAGGCGGGGGAAGTGGGCGTGGCGGAGCCGTTCGCCGGGCTGTTCACGCAGGGGATGGTGACGCACGAGACGTATCGGGCGCCGGACGGGACGTGGGTCTATCCGACCGAGGTGGAGATCCTGGGCGACGGGACGGCGCGGCGGGTGTCGGACGGGGCGCCGATCACGGTTGGCCGCGGCGAGAAGATGTCCAAGAGCAAGCTGAACACGGTCGATCCCGGCGCGATCATCGACCGCTACGGCGCCGACACGGCCCGCTGGTTCGTGCTGTCGGACAACCCGCCGGACCGGGACGTGGAATGGACCGAGGCGGGGGTCGCGGGCGCATCGCGCTTCATGCACCGGGTCTGGCGGATGGCGGACGCGATCAAGCGCGCGCCGGACGGGGCCGGCGGAGAGGATCCGGCGGCGATCGCGCTCGACCGCGCCACCCACCGGGCGATCGCGGCGGTGACCGAGTCGCTCGAATCGTTCGCCATCAATGTCGGCATCGCCAAGCTGTATGAACTCGCCGCCGCTCTGGGCGAAGCGGAACGGGCGGCGGCCCCGGGGTTCGTGGCGGCGCGGCGGCGCGCGATGCTCACCATGGCGCGCCTGATCGCGCCGATGGCGCCGCATCTGGCCGAGGAGATCGCGCATCTGCTGGACCCGGAGGCGCCGCTGGTCGCCGATCAAGGCTGGCCGGAGGCCGACCCGGCGCTGCTGACCGTCGACACGGTCACCGTCGCCGTCCAGATCGGCGGCAAGTTGCGCGGGACGGTCGCGCTGCCGCCGGGGACCGGGGCCGAGGAGGCCTACGCGGCCGCCGCGGCGGAGCCGAACGTGGCGCGGCTGCTGGAGGGCAAGCGGCTGGTCAAGCGCATCTACGTGCCGGACCGGATCGTCAACTTCGTGGTCGCCGGATGATCGGCCGGCGGCTGTTCGTCGGGGCTGCGGCGGCCGGGTTGGGCGGCTGCGGCTTTCATCCGCTGTATGGCCGGTTCGGCGCCACCGGCGGGACGGTCGCGCCGGAGCTGGCGTCGATCTATGTGACGGTGATGTCGGAGCGGCAAGGGCAGCTGCTCCGGCAGGCGCTGCAGCAACGGCTGGCGGGCACCGATGACAGCGGGACCAAGCTGTATGAATTGTCCGGCGGCCTCAACGTCGCGGCGGAGGGGATCGGCATCCAGCAGGATACCTCGTCCACCCGGACCCGGCTGAGTGCCAGTTCGAGCTGGACGCTGCGCAAGCTCGACGTCGCCAACACGGTGGTGACGAGCGGGAGCGCCCGGGCGGTCGACGGCATCAACATCAACAACCAGGAATACTTCGCTGCCGACCTCGAGACCGCGGCGGCGTATCGCCGCCTGGCCGAGACGGTCGCGGATCAGATCACGCTCGATCTGGCGGTCTACTTCAGGACCCACCCCACGCCGGCATGAAGCTCGACGCGCGACGGTTACCGGCCTTCTTGCGCGACCCGGGGCCGACGCGGCTCGTCCTGTTGCACGGGGACGACGAGGGCCTGGTGCGGCAGCGGGCGGATGCGCTGACCCAAGCGGTGGTGGGCGCGAAGGACGATCCGTTCCGGGTCGCATGGCTGGCGCGGGAGGATCACGCGCGGCTGGCCGAGGAGGCGAGCGCGATCGCGATGCTGGGTGGGCGGCGCGTGGTGCGGGTGCGGGACGCCGGCGATGCGCTGGCGGCCGCGGCGGCGGAGGTGGTCAAGGCGGCCGGGGATAGCCTGGTCGTCATGGAGGCGGGTGGGGCCCTGCCGGCGCGCTCGAAGCTCCGGGCGCTGGCCGAGGCGTTGCCGGAGGCGGCGTCGATCGCGTGCTACCCTGAGGAGGGCCGGGCGCTATCCGACCGGATCGCGTCGACGCTGGCGGCGTCGGGAATCAGCTTGGACCAGGACGCGCTGCAGTACGTGGTCGACCGGATGGGCAGCGATTCCGCGGCGGTTGGCGGCGAGATCGAGAAGCTGATCCTCTATGCCGGGGAGGAGCGGCGGTTGGGGCTGGACGATGTGCGGGCCTGCGTGGGCGATGCGGGCGCGGTGGCGTTCGACGATGCCGTGTTCGCTGCCACGAGCGGGGACGCCGCGGCGGCGGATCGGGCATTGGAGCGGGCGTTGGCGGAGGGGGCGGCGCCGGTGGCGGTGGTGCGCGGGGTGCTCGGACACCTGGCCAAGCTGCATCTGGCGCGCGGCCGCATGGCGGAGGGGGCGTCGGCGGACGATGCGGCCCGCGGTGTGCGGCCGCCGGTGTTCTTCAAGCGGGTGCCGGAGTTCACGCGGGCGCTGCGGCACTGGGATGTGCCGAAGCTGGGCCAGGCGATGCGGGAGACGCGGCGGGTCGAATTGCTGTGCAAGCAGACGGGAAGCCCGGACGCGCTGCTGGTGCGGCGGCTGCTTTCGGCGCTGGTGCGGCAGGGACGGACGGCTCGATAAAAAAATGGCGGCGCCCGAGGGCACCGCCAAGTTTAGGGAGGAAACGTCCTGCAGAAGCGGCGAACCGCTTGCTGCGCTGCACAATATGCCGACGATGTCCTGGAAATGCAAGCGCCAAATTCGCGCCATTCACACAGGGCTGCAGGTATGGGGCGTATTTAACACATCTCAGCGCGCGCAAGCTGCCCCTCGACTGCACGCGTTACGCGAGCAGAGAGCGGATCGGTCGTGCTCAAAAACCAGTCTTTTAGCTGGCCTGTGGGACTGATCAGGTATTTGTAGAAATTCCATCGCGGCTGCGACAGAATCCCGCCTTGGGCAGCGAGGAAGCGGTAGAGGGGGTGCGCGGCACGGCCGCTGACCGGGAGCTTGGCCGATAACGGGAATGTGACGCCGTAGTTCTTCTGGCAAAACACGCCGATCTCGGCCTCGGCGCCGGGTTCCTGCTGGCCGAAATCGTTGGATGGCACGCCGATGACCATCAGGCCCCGATCGCGATATCGGTCCCACAGTGTTTGCAGCCCGGCGTATTGGCCCGTGAAGCCGCAGCGCGAGGCGGTGTTGACGATCAGCAGTGGCCGGCCGGCATAGTCGGCCAGGTCGAGCGTGCCGCCCGCGAGGCCGGGCAGGGTGAACTGAAAAGCGCTGGTCGGGGTCGTCATGGGCTCGCTCACTTTCGCTAGGCAAGGACGTCGCCGGCCATGATCGTATGGCGGGCTCCGTCAGGGGTTCGGAGTTGGAGCGCGCCGGCCGGATCGAGCCCCTCGTTGATGCCGGCGATGATCTGGGTGCGGTCACGGTCGAGCGCGACGCGGACGGGATCGCCAACGCCGTGCAGACAGGCCGCGGCTGCGTCACGCAAGGGGCCGAGGCCGGAGCGGTGCCATTCCTCGCGGCGGGCGAGGAAGGCGGCCGTCAACGCGTCCCGGAGGTGGTCGAGGCTGGAGATCGCAAGCCCGGCCTCGGTCAGGGAGGTCGCTGGGAACAAAGCGTCGGGCGGCGAGGCCGCCACGTTGACGCCGATGCCGACGACGATGCGGGCGGTGGCGCCGATGACGCTGGCCTGCACGAGAAGGCCGGCGACTTTGCGGCCATCGAGGATGACGTCGTTCGGCCATTTGAGCCGCAGGCGGTAGCGGGGCATCCCGCATGCGGCGACCGCGTCGATGGTGGCCAACCCGGCGGCGAAGGCCAAGGCCGCGTCGCGGGGGCGGTCGGCGGGGTCGTCGATCAGCATTGTCCAATACAGATTGCCCGGGGGCGACGTCCAGCGCCGGCCATGCCGCGCCCGCCCGCCGGTCTGCGCGCCGGCGCAGATCACCAGCGGACCGCGCGCCCCGGCCGCGGCCTGCCGCTCGGCCTCGAGGAGGGTGCTGTCGAGGGACTCGAAGAAGAGCAGTGGAGTCGGCATGGTGTTATCGTTTTAGAGATATATGGCATAAGCCGATCCAACACTTGCCCTCCGCGCGCGGAGACGGCGACAGATGAGGATATCGAGCATGATGTTGGACAAGGTCTCTGCACCGCCAGGGCTGCCGAACGCGTTCATGGACCCCGGCCGGGTTGCGTTCGTGCGGGCCCGGGCTCCGTTGCGGCTTGGGCTGGCCGGCGGCGGCACCGACGTGTCGCCGTATTGCGACCAGCATGGCGGCGCCGTGTTGAACGTCACGATCGACATGTATGCCTACACGGTGATCGAGCCGACCAACGATGACCGGGTGGTGATGACCGCCGCGGACATCGATCAGGTGGTCGAGGCGTCGGTGGACGACATCATGGAGGTGGCGGACCCGCTGATCCTGCACAAGGCGGTGTATCGCCGCATCGTGCAGCAATTCAACGGCGGGCGGCCGCTCTCGTGCCGGATCACGACGTTCTGCGACGCGCCGCCCGGCTCCGGCCTGGGCACGTCGTCGACGGTGGTGGTGTCGCTGGTGAAGTGCTTCGTCGAATGGTTGGGCCTGCCGCTCGGCGAGTACGAGATCGCGCATCTCGCCTTCGAGATCGAGCGGACGGACGCGGGCCTCGCGGGCGGGCGGCAGGATCAGTATGCCGCGAGCTTCGGTGGCGTGAACTTCATCGAGTTCTACAAAGACGATCGCGTGATCGTGAACCCGCTGCGGGTGAAGAACTGGATCATGTCGGAGCTGGAGACGTCGCTGGTGCTGTTCAACAGCGGCGTGTCGCGCTCGTCGGCGGCGATCATCGAGAAGCAGACGGCCAACCTGGCGGACAAGGACAGCAAGGCGCTGGCCGCGATGCACGAGCTGAAGATCGACGCGATCGGCATGAAGGAGTGCCTGCTCAAGGGCGACCTGCCGAAGTTCGCATCCTTCATGCGCAAATCATGGATCGCCAAGAAGCAGCTCGCGGCCGGGATCACCAACGATAGCATCGACCAGGTGTACGATGCGGCGATGGCGGCGGGCGCGCTGGCCGGCAAGATCTCCGGCGCCGGCGGCGGCGGGTTCATGACCTTCCTGGTCGACCCGGCGCGGCGGGTGAACGTCATCCGTGCCCTGGAGCGGGAGAGCGGCCGCGTGATGACGTGCCACATGACGCGGCACGGGACGGAAGGCTGGAAGATCTTCTAGCCCGGAACGGCGAGGCTCGCGAAGTCCCGGGCGAGCACGTCGTAGATCGGCCGCTTGAACGGCACCGCCAGGCCCGGGAGGTCGGCCAGCGGCGCCCAGCGCCACGCGTCGAACTCCGGGTGCGGGTCGAGATCGAGGCGGATGTCGGCATCCTCGCCCTCGAAGCGCAGCGCGAACCAACGCTGCCGCTGCCCGCGGAACTTGCCCCCGAGCGCCTTGCCGACCAACTCGGGCGGCAGGTCATAGGTCAGCCACTCCGGGTGCTCGGCGATGATCCGCGCCCGGGCGGTGCCGATCTCCTCCTCGAGTTCGCGAAAGATCGCGACCGCCGGGTCCTCGTCGGCGTCGATCCCACCCTGCGGCAACTGCCAGCCGCCCGGCGCGCCCTCGGCATTCGGGAAGTCGGCCCGCCGTGCCACGAAGATCAGCCCGTCGCGGTTGAACAGCACGGCGCCGACGTTCGGCCGATAAGGAAGATCACTCATTGATGTGCCCCAACTTCCTTCGTCCCGGCGTCCTTCGGCCCACTCTCCTTGCCGAGCGGGTTGATCAACGCACTCACCGGCGCCAGCGTGATGCCCTTGTCGTCGAGCCCGCGCGCCCAGGCGGCGATGCGCTCGACCGTCACCGGCCGCAGCGGCCCGGCAAAGCCGATCGCCGAGCCCTTTTCCCGCGCCACCCGCTCCAGCGCCACCAGCTTGCCCTCGATCTCCGCCCGCGATTGCGGATCGTCGATGACGGTATCCACCCCCCGGCCCGGCACATCGGCCAGCTTGTCGATCGTCCTGCCCGGCCGCGGATCGACATACAGCAACCCGCGCGTCGACAACTCGTCGAGCACGATGCGCAAGCTGCTGGACTGCTCGGCGAACCGCTCCCCCCGCATTGAATCCAGGGCCCCGATCGCTCCCACATAGCCCTGGATCCGGCTGAGGCTCCACTCCAGGTTGGCCGCATTCTGGCTCGGCGGGGCCCCGGTCAGCAGCGATTTGCTGCCGGCGTCGTTCAGCGGATAGCCCTGCGGTTCCAGCGGCAACGAGATCAGCATCTCGTGGCCGGCCTTGCGCGAGAGCTCGAGCAAGCCGTCCGGGTTGGGCGCGTAGGGCGAGAACGCGAGCGAGATCGGGCCGGGCAGCGTCTGGATCGCGGCGCGGCTCTCTGCCTCCGACATGCCGGCGCCGGTGATCACGATGGCGATCCTTGGCCGCTGGTCCGCGTCGAACGGCCGGGCATAGACCACGCGCGGCATCCTGCCATCGGGACCAACCCGCGGCAGCATCGCCGGCGGATACAGCTTCGATCGCTCCAGCAGCCCTGCCTGCGGCGCCTCGATCTGATTAGGCTCCCGCGGGGGTGGGGGGGGCGGCTCGACCGGCTTCGGCGGGGGCTCCACCTCGACCGCCGGGGCGGCCGGCGGTCCGAGAAGCTGCAGGACGATGCCGCCGCCGCCGGCGATCAGGATGACGGCGCCCCAGAACACTCCCAGCGTGCGCCACCCTGACCGGCGTTGCTGGCTCGTCGCCAAACTCAGGTCCCGGTTTCGGATCCCAAAGTCAGATCAGCGGGAGGCCCGGCGTTGCTGCGCCATCGCCTGCGCCAACACCACGGCTTCCTTGAGCTGGAAGTCGGTCTCTGGCTTGGACAGCTCGAAGGTCGGCGCGCCGTCCGGCGGCAGCTTCGGGATCTCGCGCGCGATCGGTGGCAGGTCGGCCCGCGGCGCCGGGTTGGTCGGCTGCGTCGCCCCACCCTGGTTGCGCAGCGCCCCGCGTAGATCGGCCTCGCGCTCGGGTCCGAACCGCGGCGCCTCGGTGCGCGACGACGCGACCTCGACGTCCGGGGTGATGCCGAGCCCCTGGATGCTGCGGCCCGAGGGCGTGTAGTAGCGCGCCGTGGTGAGCCGCATCGCGCCGTTGCCGGGGAGCGGCATCACCGTCTGCACCGACCCCTTGCCGAAGCTGCGCGTGCCGAGCACCACCGCCCGGCGTTGATCCTGCAGCGCGCCGGCGACGATCTCGCTGGCCGATGCGGAGCCGCCATTGATCATGACCACCAGCGGAACACCCTGGGCGATATCGCCCGTCTTGGCGTTCCAGCGCTGGCTATCCTGGGTGTGCCGCGCCCGGGTGGAGACGATCTCGCCCTGCTCGAGGAAATCGTCCGACACCGAGACCGCCTGATCGAGCAAGCCGCCCGGGTTGTTCCTGAGATCGAGGATCAGTCCCTTCAGCGTGCCGCCGGCCTTGGCCTTCAGATCCGACACGGCCTTGCGCAAGCCCGGATCGGTCTGCTCGTTGAACGACGTCAGCCGCACGTAGCCGATGTCCCCGGCCTCCATGTGCGAGCGGACGACTTGGATGTGGATCACCTCGCGCGCCATCGACACCTCGACCGGCGTGTCGATCCCCTCGCGCTTGAGCGTCAGCTTGATGTTGCTGCCCGGCGGGCCGCGCATCTTGTCGACCGCCTCGGCCAGGGTCAGCCCCTGCACGGTCTGGCCGTCCAGCATGGTGATGAGATCGCCCGCCTTCATGCCGGCTTTCGCGGCCGGCGTGTCGTCGATCGGGCTGACGACCTTGATGAGCCCGTTCTCGGCCGTCACTTCGAGACCGAGTCCGCCGAACTCGCCCCTGGTCTGCACCTGCATGTCGCGGAACGCCTTGGCGTTCATGTAGGAACTGTGCGGGTCCAGGCCGGTCAGCATGCCGTTGATGGCGTTTTCGATCAGCTCACGGTCATTGACCGGCTCGACATACTCGGCGCGGATCCGCTCGAACACGTCGCCGAACAGCGTGAGCAGGCGATAGGTGTCGGCGCGCGAGTTGCTGTCCTGCGCGCGCGCCTGGGTGACCGGCCAAGTGAGGCCGGTGCCCCGTTCCAGCAGCGACGTGCCGGGTCCGGCCATCAAGCCGGCAGTGAACGCGACGCCCAGCAACAAACCGCTCTTGATCTTCATGCTGAAACCAATCCTCTTGCATTCCGCCCAGACAGTCCGTCCAGAATGCTCACATGTAGTGCTTACCCTAGGCTTTAAGGCTTTGTCACATGGTTAACACTGGTCAAGCCAGTGAACATCGCGACAGAGATGGTCACGAGGCGGGCCCCAGATAGGGGGCCGGGTCCACCGCCTCGCCATCTCGGCGCAATTCGACGTAGAGGGCAGGGCGCCGGGCACTGATGGTAGGGTCCCAGTCCGGCATGGAGCCGACCGGATCACCCGGCCGCACCGCGGTGCCGGCATCCACGTCGAGCCGGTCGAGTCCCGCGAGCACGAAGTGATACTTGCCGCCGCAATCGAGGATCACCAGCACGCCATAGCTGCGGAACGGCCCGGCGAACGCGACCCGGCCGGCGCAGGGCGACACCACCCGCCCGTTCGGCGGCGCCCGGAACGCCATGCCGCGGGCCGGTCCCGACTCGGTCGCCTCGCCCCAGCGGCGCACGATGGGCCCGGCCACCGGGAGGATCGCGCCACCGCCGGGCTGGACTCCAGGCCCGCGCGGCGCAGCGATCTCCGCCGCCCGCTTTTGCGCCAGCATCAGGGCCGTCGTCCGGCGCTGGCTGGCGGCGCGTTCGGCATCCCGCTGTAACTGCTGCTCGGCGCGCGCGCGCGCCGCCGCCATCGTATCCAGCGCCGCGGTCACGCTGTCGGCCCGCGTGGCTTCCGCGGCCGCGCGCCGGGCTTCGTCGGCGGCCGCGTCGTCGGCCCGGGCCCGCTCGGCGCGCGCCTGCTCCATCTGCCGGTCGAGCTGGGCCGCCCGCAGGTGTTGTTCGGCCTGCGCCGACCGGAGCGCTGGCAGCGCTGCGTCGAGCTCACGCTGCGCCCGCTCGACGGCGGCGATCTCGGCGTGCACCGAGGCGGCCTGGGCCTCGACCGTTCGCGTCAGATTCTGCAACACCGCCAGGCCCCGCACGGCCTGCTCGGCCGGAACCGGCACAGCGAGCAACGTCTCGGCCGGAAACATCCCGAGACGCTCCGCCAGCGGCAGGAGCGGCGCCAGGGCGGCGGCGCGTTCCTGCAGCCGCGCCTGCGCCGCCTGCCGCTGTGCCCCGAGCGCGGAGACACGCTGGGCCGCGTCGCTCACCGCCTCGTCAGCCTGGCGCACCCGCGCCGCGGCTTGCAGCCGAGTCTCCGCCCCCGGGTCCGGCGGTGCCGCGGCCGCCAGCAGCAGCGCCAGGGCCAGCAGCATCGGCGGCCGCGCCGCCATGGCTCAGCCGATCCGGTCGAGCAGCGAGCGTCCCGTCATCTCGCTGGGCTGCGCCACGCCGAGCAGTGCCAGCAGTGTCGGTGCGATATCCGCCAGCCGCCCATCCGAGATGGTGCCGGCGCCGTCCATCAGCACGACGGGGACCGGGTTGGTGGTGTGCGCGGTGTGGGGGCCGCCGGTCACCGGGTCGCGCATCAGTTCGCAATTGCCGTGATCGGCGGTGACCAGCAGCGCGCCGCCGGCCGCCTCGATGGCGTCCATGATGCGGCCGAGCCCGCAATCGACCGCCTCGACGGCCCGCACCGCGGCCTCGAGACTGCCGGTATGGCCGACCATGTCCGGGTTGGCGAAGTTGAGGATGATCAGGTCGTACATCCCCGACCCGATCGCAGCGACCGCCTTGTCGGCCAGTTCCGGCTCCGACATCTCCGGCTGCAGATCATAGGTCGCGACCTTGGGCGACGGCACCATCGTGCGATCCTCGCCGGTGAACGGCTCCTCCCGACCGCCGTTGAGAAAATAGGTGACGTGCGGATACTTCTCCGTTTCCGCCATCCGCAATTGTCGCAACCCGGCCTCGGCCACCACCTCGCCCAGGATACGGCCCATGTGCTGCGGCGCGAACGCCGTCGCCATCAGCGGGGCCAGCCTGTCGCTGTAATGCGTCAGACCGACCGTCCCGGCGAACGCGATGTGGCGGGGCCGGGCAAATCCGCTGAACTCGGGATCGATCAGCGCGCCGAGGATTTCGCGGATCCGGTCGGCGCGGAAGTTGAACGACAGCAGGCCGTCGCCATCGTGCATGCCACGGTAATTGGCGATGATCGACGGGATCACGAACTCGTCGGTGACGCCATCCGCATAGGCCCGGTCCATCGCCGAGGCCGCGTCGGCGACGGCCAGGCCGCGCGCCTCGGTCATGGCCAGATACGCCTTCTCGACCCGGTCCCAGCGATTGTCGCGGTCCATCGCATAGTAGCGGCCGCACACGGTGGCGATCCGCGCGCCGTCCGGCAGCGCCGCCTGCAGCCGCTCGAGGTCCGCGGCCCCCGATTGCGGCGGCGTGTCGCGACCGTCGGTGAAGGCGTGGACCTCGACGCCGATCCCGGCCCGGGTCATGATCCGCGCCAATGCCGCCGCGTGATCCTGATGCGCGTGGACCCCACCGGGCGAGACCAATCCCATCATATGGCACTTGCCGCCGCTCGCGCGCAGCTTGGCGATCAGCCCGGTGATCGCCGGATTGGCGGCCAGGCTACCGTCCGCGATGGAAACGCCGATCCGCGGCAGGTCCTGCATCAAGACCCGGCCGGCGCCGATATTGGTGTGCCCGACCTCGGAATTGCCCATCTGGCCGTCGGGCAGGCCGACATCGAGTCCTGACGTCCGCAGGAACGCCAACGGGGCCTGCAGCAAGCGGTCGAACGACGGCGTCCGCGCTTGACGAATGGCGTTGTCGGCAGCCTCGTCGCGCCAGCCCCATCCGTCGAGGATGACCAACATGACGGGACGGGGCGTGTTCGATGCGGACATGTCGCGACCGGTATGGCGCGACACGGTTTGGCCGGCAAGTGCGCTCAGCACGGCGCCCGCCACTGCGAGGCGCCGGCTGAAACCTGCGTATTACGTGTCGTGCTGCAGTCGCGACATCTCCTCTTTCAGTCGGAGTTTCTCGACTTTGAGGCGGTTGAGCGCCTCTCCGTCAGGACGCGGTCTTGTGTCTTCGGCGTGGATTCGATCTTCGAGCGACGCATGACGGTCCTTTAAAGAGACCATCCGAGATTCAAGGCTCATCGATACCTCCTTCACGACGGATCAGCATCGCCTTAGACGTTGGCACCGCGACCGCCAGGGTCAACCGTCATACGTTCGAAACCTTAAGGCCAGCTTAAAATTGGCCGGCACCACAGGCCCATGATATGCACACCGAATGTTGACTGCCCCATGCTGACGGACCGCGACTCGATGCTGCGGCAGCTGCACGAACTGCGCAGCGAGCACCGCGACCTCGACACCGTCATCGCTCGTCTCTCCGAAGCTGGCGGTGATCAATTGCACTTGCAGCGTCTCAAAAAGCGCAAGCTCCTGCTCAAGGATGAGCTGTCCTGGATCGAGAGTCGGCTGATCCCGGACAACATCGCCTGATGCCGACTCCGACCGTGGCGATCATCATGGGCAGCCAGTCGGACTGGCCCACGATGCAGCACACCGCCGAGGCGCTCGACCGTCTGGAGGTCCCGCACGAGATCGCCATCGTGTCCGCCCACCGTACCCCGGACCGGCTGGCGGAATTCGCCCGCGGCGCGCGCGACCGAGGATTGAAGGTGATCGTGGCGGGCGCAGGCGGGGCGGCGCATCTGCCGGGCATGTGCGCGGCATGGACGACGTTGCCGGTGCTCGGCGTGCCGGTCCGTTCCGAAGCGCTGAGCGGGATGGATAGCCTGCTCTCGATCGTGCAGATGCCGGGCGGGATCCCCGTGGGCACGCTGGCGATCGGCCGGGCCGGGGCGGTCAACGCCGGGCTGCTGGCGGCCTCGATCCTGTCGCTGAACGACGACGCGCTGGCCGCCCGGCTGGACGCCTACAAGCGCGCCCAGACCGACGCGGTCGCCGCCGAGCCCAACCGCGACGCCTGATGCCGGCGCTTCCACCGAACGCCACCATCGGCATCATCGGCGGTGGCCAGCTCGGGCGCATGTCCGCCATGGCAGCCGCCGAGCTCGGCTATCGCTGTCACATCCTGACCCCCGAGACCGATAGCCCGGCCGCCCAAGTCTCCGCCCACGCGACCGTCGCCGATTATGAGGACCATGACGCATTGCGCGCCTTCGCCGCGGCGGTCGACGTCATCACCTTCGAGTTCGAGAACGTCAGCGCCACCGGGCTCGACCTGCTGCAATCGATCCGCCCGGTCCGTCCCTCGCCGTCGGTGCTCCGGATCAGCCAGGACCGGGTGGCGGAGAAGTCGTTCTTGCGCGACGCCGGGGTGCCGACCGCCACCTGGGCCGCGATCGACAGTCTTGCGGCGTTGGAAGCGGCGGTGGCCAAGATCGGCTTGCCCGCGGTGCTGAAGACCACTCGGCTCGGGTATGACGGCAAGGGGCAGGCGGTGCTCCGCGCGCCCACCGACCTGGCCGCGGCATGGGAGTCGCTCGAGCCCAAGCCGCTCGTGCTGGAGGCGTTCGTCGATTATGCCTGTGAGATCAGCGTCGTTGTCGCGCGCGGCGCCGACGGTGGCGGCTCGATCTTCGATGCGGCCGAGAACCAGCATCGCGACGGCATCCTCGACCTCAGCATCGCGCCCGCGCGCGTCAGGCCCGGGACCAAGGCCGAGGCCGGCCGCGTCGCCTGGCGCATCGCTGAGACGCTGGAGCTCGTCGGCCTGCTCGCCGTCGAGATGTTCGTCGACCGCGCCGGCCGCGTCCTGGTCAACGAGATCGCGCCGCGGCCACATAATTCCGGCCACTGGACCATCGAGGCCTGTCCGGCCAGCCAGTTCAACCTACACATCCGCGCGGTGGCCGGGCTGCCGCTACCGCCGGGTCTACGGCACTCGGACGCGGTGATGAAGAACCTCGTTGGCCCCGAGGAGACCGCGCTCTGGCCGCAGATCGTCGCCACGCCGGGGCTGAGCCCGCATCTCTACGGCAAGGCCGAAGCCCGGCCGGGCCGCAAGATGGGCCACGTCACCCGCCTGTTCCCGCTCGACGCGCTGCCCGACGATGCCGAGATCAGCAAGGCGCTGGGGTGTCTGGCGGGTCGTTGATAGGTGAACAGCCGAGACCGGTTTGTGCTATACGAGCCCATGCCCACGGCGGATCACCTATCGACCGAGACGCAGACCGACTGGACTCGGCTTCGTAAACAGACGGACGACGACATCGCCCGGGCGGTTGCGGCCGATCCGGATGCTGCCCCGATCCCGACGACCGAGGAAATGAAGCTGTTCAAGCCGACCCGCGCGCGAAATCCATTGTGAGCGCATGCCCGGGCGGTTTTCCGCCAGGGTTCGAGTGGGACGAAGCGAAGAACCAGGCAAATGTGCTCAAGCACGGTATCGACTTCCTTGATGCGGTACGTATCTTCGAACAACCAACCCTCGATCGGATCGATGACCGGCAAGATTACGGCGAGATCCGAATTAACTCGGTAGGCGATATCGGTGGTCTCATCATAGCTACCGTAACGCACACTGATCGTGGCGCCGTGACCCGGCTCATCTCTGCTCGGGCTGCCGGCAGCGCCGAGCGCGAGGCCTATCGCGCCTTTCAAAAGGAACGATGGATAGAACCATGACCTCCCTACTGCTCGCCGGCCTCTTCTTCATCGCCGTCCATATCGGCGTCGCCGGGACCACCCTGCGCGACCGCGTCGTCGCCGCGATGGGCGAGCGGGCTTACATGATCGCGTTTTCGGTCGCCTCGCTCGGCGGCATCGTGTGGCTCGTCATGGCCTACAAGGCGGCCGACTACGTTCCCACCTGGGGGGCGCCGGAAGGGTGGAAGCTCGTCGCCGACATCCTGATGCTGCCGGCCTTCATGCTCGTCGTCGTCGGCCTGGCGACGCCCAACCCCACCGCCGTCGCGCAGGAAAAACTGGTCGACCGGCCGCCGCAGGGCATCGTGCGCGTGACCCGGCATCCGTTCCTGGTCGGCGTCGGGCTATGGGCGTTCCTGCACCTGGTCGCCAACGGCGATCTCGCCTCCCTGCTGTTCTTCGGCGCGGTGTTGCTCGTGTGCCTTGCCGGGCCGCCCTCGATCGATGCCAAGCGCCGCCGCAAGCTCGGCGCCCCCGCCTGGGACGCTTTCGCGCGCCGCACGTCCATCGTGCCCTTCGGCGCCATCGCGGCCGGCCGCAACACGCTCGACGCCGGCCAGATCGGCTGGTGGCGGATCGGGCTCGGCGTGCTCGCCTATGTCCTGTTCATCGGCGGCCACAGCCACATCATCGGCGTCTCGCCCTTTCCGCACTGGTGATTCTTGCCCGCCACACGGCATGGGTGCATACGACCGGCCCGACGACCAGGTCACTATCGACGAGAATCTACACTCTGCCATGACGCTCGCCCAAGCCGCCGAATAACGGCGGCCGAACGACTCACACAATGGAGGTCACGACCATGGATGGCACCGAAGGCCTTACCCAGTTCCCCCTGGCCCGCCGCGGCATGCTCATGTCGGGCCTGATCAGCGGCTTCACCCTCGCCGTCACCCCGGTCGAGGCGCAGGTCATTCACACCGATACCATCGGCATCAACGGCGGGGAGGTGAAGATCCCGGTCGCCGACGGGGAGATGCCCGGCTACGCCGCCAAGCCGAACGGCGCCGGCCCGTTCCCGATCGTCCTCGTCAACGAGGAGATCTTCGGCGTCCACGAGCATATCAAGGACCTTTGCCGCCGCCTCGCCAAAGCCGGCTACCTGGCCGTGGCCCCCGAGATCTACGCCCGCCAAGGCGACCTCTCGAAGATGACGGACGTCAATCAGATCGTCTCGCAAGTCATTGCCAAGAAACCCGATGCGGAGATGCTGAGCGACCTCGACGCCGCCGTCGACTGGGCGGGCAAGAACGGCGGCGACCTGTCCCGCCTCGGCGTCACCGGGTTCTGCCGCGGCGGCCGCAACACCTGGTTCTACGATGCCCACAGCACCCGGGTGAAGGCCGCCGTCGCCTGGTATGGCCCGATCAAGGGCGCGCCCTCCGACATCCAGCCCCGGACCGTCGCCGACATCGCCGCCGGCATCCACGCCCCGTTGCTCGGCCTCTACGGCGGGCAGGACACCGGGATCGACGTCAACGACGTCGAGGCGGCGGCCGCCACGGCGCGCGCCGCCGGCAAGACGGTCGAGATCAAGGTGTATGCCGACGCCCCGCACGGCTTCAACGCGGATTACCGGCCCAGCTACAGGAAGGCCGACGCCGAGGATGGGTGGGCGCGGATGCTCGCCTGGTTCAAGAAATACGGCATCGCTTAGCGCCCCGTGCCGGATCGTCTCAGCCGGCGGAGCGCGCTCGCCGCATTTGCCCTGCTCGCCGCGCCTCGGGTGTCGCGCGCGCAGGTGGACGGCATCGACCTTGGCGACGTGCAGATTGCGACCGATGACGGGCCGGTCGCCGGCGTTTATGCCAAGCCGGCCGGGTCCGGACCGCTGCCGATCGTGCTCGTGGCCGAGAATGGCGCCGGGCTCGACCGGGTCGTCACCGATGCGTGCCGGCACCTCGCCAAGGACGGCTTCTTCGCGGTGGCCCCCGCGCTGTTCGCCGGCGACCCGGCCGATGGCACGGTGATGCGCCGGCTCGATGCCGCCGGCGCCTGGGCCGCCCAGCACGGGGGCGACCTCGCCCGCCTCGGCATCGTCGGTTTCGGACCCGGCGGCCGCGCCGCTTGGATCTACGATGCCTACAGCCCGGTGCTCAAGGCGGCCGTCGCCTGGTACGGGCCGATGCAGGGGACCACGACGCCCGCCCGCCCGATGACCGCGCTCGAGGCCGCCGGCCATCTGCATGCGCCGCTGCTCGGTCTCTACGGCAAGACCGACGGCACCTCGCAGCGCGTGTTGCTCGACGCCGAGGCCAAAGCCAAGCAGGCCGGCAAGACGGCGGAGACCGTGGTCTACGTGGGCGCTGGGGCGAATTTCGCCGTGCCCGGCGCGTCGTTCGACGAGGCCGCAACGATCGACGGCTGGCAGCGCACCCGCACTTGGCTGCGGGCCAACGGCGCGGGGTAACACCGTCTCAGATCGGGAAACTTTACACCCAGCGGGAGCACAAATCTCAAAAGCTTGATTAAACACTGAAATTTGCGTGGCACACTGATTGCAGAGACGGGTCCATGTTTGCGCCATCGCGCGACGCGCCCTAGGCCGGGCAGGAGAATGTTAGAAATGCGCTTCAAAGCTCTAGCTGGCGCCGTTGTCGCCAGCGTCTTCGTCACCGTCGCAGCGCATGCCGTGACGATTACCGCTACGGATGCGACGGGCGCGACGTCGTCTCCGTTCGTCCTCGCGAATTTCGGCACTGCGAGCACCACCGGGCTGGTTTCGACGGCGCCGATCATGATGTCGAACAGCACCATCACCTTCACGCCGAACGCGAGCACCCCGCAAGCGGGTGTGTATTCCGGCAATACGGCAAATAAGTCCCTGTCGCCGTTCACGGGTACAGGCCTTACTGCAAGCAACTATCTAGTTGCCGAGCCGAATGATCCGGTGAACTTCGCCTTCACCTCAGCACAGACTTCGTTCTCGCTGCTGTGGGGCTCAGTCGACACTTACAACAGCCTAAGTCTGACCTTTACCTCAGGCACCACGACCACGACGACGACCATCACGGGCGCTCAGGTTATCTCGGCGGTCGGTAGTTCCTACAAGGGCGGTAGCGCCTTCGTGACGATCTCCGGCGTGGGCCCGTTCACCAACGCCGCGGCGACCTCGACCACGGCCGCCTTCGAGTTCGTACCCGCTGGCCAGGTGCCGGAGCCCGCTTCGATCGCCATCCTCGGTGGCGGCCTGGCCGGTCTCGGCATGATCCGTCGCCGGCGCGCCCGCGCCAACGCCTAACCCACGTCATGACTTCGACCCGGGCATCGTGCCCGGGTCACCTACCGCGATGCCGAATGTCGGAAAAGTTGACACTCAGTCGTCGGCGCCATCCGGCCGCAGTTGGTCGTGGAGCAAACGCTCATCGCCGTTGCGCCGCGCCCTGAGTTTGTCGATGCTGGCTTCATGCAAGCCGGAACCCGAGGGCGATGCGTCGTCGCGAGCTGACGGGATCTGACCGCCAAGCCTGGGCCAGCTACGTTCAGCGTGTGGCGCCACTCTTCGGCGCCACGGTCCCGCCCGCGCCACACGTCCCCCCGCCAGCACCGCCACCACCGACGCCACCTCCGGCCGCGCCACTGCCGGCGAAGCGGAACAGCCTCGCCCCGATCGAGATCGGCACCTCCCCCGGCGGCGTCGATCGAAGCACCTGGACCCGCTTCCGCGGCGGCAAGCTCGCCGCGCAGCGCACGCTCGACCTGCATGGCCGCACCGTCCAGCGCGCCCATGCCGACCTGCATGCGTTCATCGGGGCGGCAATGGCCGAGCGCCTCCGCTGCGTCGAGATCATCACCGGGCGGGGCAGCGGCGAGACCGGCGGCGTGCTCCGGCGCGAGGTGCCGCTCTGGCTCAACGGCCCGGCGCTGCGCCCCATCATCCTCGCCGCCTCGCACCCGCACCCGGCCAACCAGGGCGCCATCCGGGTCCTGCTCCGGCGCGTGCGATGACCCCGTTCGGCGACCGGCTCCGCAGCCTGCGCGACCAGCGCCGCATGACGTTGACCCAGCTCGCGGGCCGCCTCCAGGTTTCGCCGGCCTACCTCTCCGCGCTCGAGCACGGGCGCCGGGGCGCGCCGGGCTCCGGGCTGGTGCAACAAGTCTGCGGCATCTTCGGCCTCATCTGGGACGACGCCGACGAACTCGGCCGGCTCGCCCGCCTCTCGCACCCGCGCGTCACCGTCGACACCGCCGGGCTCTCCCCGGCGCAGACCGCGCTGGCCAACCGCCTCGCCCAGACCATTCACCGCCTCCCGCCCGAAACGGTGGCGGCGATGCACGCGCTGTTGGACGCTGTCTAAGCCCGGCCGATCTTGGTCTCGATCCGGTCCCAGATCGCCACGCTGAGATCCGTCCCGTCGAACCGGGCGATCTCCTGCAGGCCGGTCGGCGACGTCACGTTGATTTCGGTCAGGTAGTCCCCGATCACGTCGATGCCGACGAAGATCAGCCCGTTCTCCCGCAGCATCGGCCCGATCGTCGCGCAGATCTCGCGGTCGCGGTCGGTCAGCGGCGAGCGCTCCGGCCGCCCGCCGACATGCATGTTGCTGCGCGCCTCGCCCGCCGCCGGCACGCGGTTGACCGCGCCGAGCGGCTCGCCGTCGATCAGGATGATCCGCTTGTCGCCCTTGCGGACCGCTTTCTCGTAGCGCTGGATCATCAACGGCTCGCGCGACCGGGCCCAATGCATCTCCAGCAAGCTCGCCAGATTCTCGTCGTCCTCGCGGATGCGGAACACGCCGGCGCCGCCATTGCCGAACAGCGGCTTGACGATGATGTCCTTATACTCTGCGCGGAAGGCGCGGACCGCCTCCGGGTCCCAGGTGATCAGCGTCGGCGGCATCAACTGCGGGAAGTGCGTCACTAGCAGCTTCTCCGGCGCGTCGCGCACCTGCTTCGGGTCGTTGACCACCAGCGTCTTGGGGTGGATGTGCTCGAGCATGTGGGTGGCGGTGATGTAGGCCATGTCGAACGGCGGATCCTGCCGCATCAGCACCGTGTCCATCGTGCCGAGGTCCAGCATCTCCGGCGCGCCGAACTTGTAGTGATCGCCCGCCACGCGCTGCACCGTCACCGGCCGGGCGCGGGCCATCAGCCGCCCGGTCCGGGCCTCGCCCTTGCCCTCGTGCAGCGACATGTGTTTGACGTCGTAGTGCCAGAGCTTGTGCCCGCGCCGCTGCGCCTCCAGCATCAGCGCGAAGGTGCTGTCCCCGTCGATACTGACGGTTTCGATCGGGTCCATCTGGACGGCGACTTTCAGCATGAACGCTCCTGATATTTGGCACAGAATTCTTCGGCGCCGAGCGCGCGGAAATCACCCATCGCGACCCCGAGCCGCTCGTGCGGCCAATCCCACCACGCGATCGACAGCAAGGCCGCGACCACCGCCTCGCTGAACCGCAGCCGCAGCACGCGCGCCGGGTTACCCACGACGATGGCGAACGGCGGCACATCCTTCGTCACGATCGACCCGGCCCCCACCGCCGCCCCGGTGCCGATGCTCACCCCCGGCAGCACCACCGCACCATGCCCGATCCATACGTCGTTCCCCAGCGTGACCGGCGTCGATCGCCGCCACTCGAAGAAGGCGGCGTCGTCGTTGCCCAGCCCATAGGCGCTGCTGCGATAGCCGACATGGCTCATCATCACGCGCTGGAGCGGATGGTTGCCGGGGTTGATCCGCGTCTGCGCCGCGATCGAGCAGAATTTTCCCAGCGTCGTGTAGATGATGTCGCTATCGTTGACGACGTAGGAGTAGTCGCCGAACACGCTCTCGGCGACCTTGGTCCGCGCGCCGACCTCGCAGAAGCGTCCGAAAATCGTGGCGCGGACCGACGCGGTGCGGTGGATGCTGGGCTCCTGGCCGAGCCCCTTGGCAGCGGTCTCCGGATCGTTCGCCATCACTCAGTTCAGGAACAGCTTGCCCGGGTTCATGATCCCGCGCGGGTCGAGCGCCGTCTTGATCTGCCGCATCACCGCCAGCGTCTCCAGCCCGTGCTCCTGTTCGAGGAACTCGCGCTTGCCGAGTCCCACCCCGTGCTCGCCCGAGCAGGACCCGCCCAGCGCCAGCGCGCGGCCAACGATCTTGCGGTCGAGCGCGAAGCCCTCCTCGATCCCCGCCGGCGTGTCCGGCACCAGGATCACCGTGTGGAAATTGCCATCGCCGACATGCCCGACGATCGGGGCCGACAGGCCAGAGGCGACGATGTCCTCCTTGGCGCCGACGACCAACTCCGGCAGCCGCGAGATCGGCACCACGGCATCCGTGGTGATTCCTTTCCAGCCCGGCTTGGACGCGAGCGCCGCCCAATAGCCGTCATGCCGCGCCTTCCACAGCTTGTTGCGCTCGGCGGTGTCGGTCGCCCATTGGAAGCCGCTCGCCCCGAACCCGGCGGTGATCTCCTCCGTCATCGCCGCCTGCTCGGCGACGCCCGCCACCGAGCCATGGAATTCCAGCAGCAGCGTCGGCACCGCCGCATAGCCCTCGAGCTTGGAGTAGGCGATCGAGGCCGCCATCTGCACCTCGTCCAGCAGCTCGATCCGCGCGATCGGAATGCCCGCCTGCAGCACGGAGATGACCGACTCGACCGCCGCCTCGAGGCTGGGGAACTGGCAGATCGCCGCGCTCACCGCCTCGGGGATGCCATGTAGCCGGAGCTGGATCTCGGTGATGATGCCGAGCGTCCCCTCCGAACCGATCATCAGATGGGTGAGGTCATAGCCGGTCGCCGATTTGCGCACGCGGCCGCCGGTCTTGATCAGCCGCCCGTCCGGCAGCGCCACCTGCAGCCCGAGCACGTTTTCGCGGATGGTCCCGTAGCGGACCGCCGCCGTCCCGCTCGCCCGGGTCGCGCACATGCCGCCGATGGTGCACTCGCTGCCGGGGTCGACGGGGAAGAACAGGCCCTGGTCGCGCAGATGTTCGTTGAGAAGCTGCCGGGTCACGCCGGCCTCGATGCGGCAATCCATGTCGGCCGGGTTCACGGCGATCACCCGGGTCATGCGCGACAGATCGACGCTGATCCCGCCGCGCACCGGCGTCACATGGCCCTCGAGCGACGTGCCGGCCCCGAACGGCACGACCGGAACGCCATGCTGGTAGCAGAGCTGCAGCAGCTGCGCCGCCTCTTCGCCGCGCTCGATGAACGCTACCGCATCCGGCATCGCGCGGGGTTGGTAGTCCTCGCCATGGCTGTGCTGCTCGCGGAGCGCGGCGTTGTCGGTCATCCGGTCGCCGAGGAAGCCGCGGGCAGACGCGATGACGGTGTCGACGGGACTGGGCATGCCCTCGCTCTAGTGCCGGGCGGCGGGAAAGACAACGGTAGCGTCATTACGTCGGATCGTAGCGATCAGTCGCCCTCGATCCGCGCGGCATCGAGGCTCCGCGCCACCTTCTTTCGCTCGGTCTCGATGGCCTTCCGCTCGGACCGGGTCAGGCCGCTCAGCCGCCGGTTCTCGGCAGCCTGCGCGGCCTCGGCGTCGCGCGCCTTGGCCTTCCGGACCCGCCGAAGATTGACGATCTCGCCCATGGGATCATGGTGCCACGCATCGCGACCGGAGACGAGCACGATGCGGCTGGCTGTTTCATTGGCGCTCCTGCTGGGCGGCGCGGCGCCGGCGCTGGCGCAGGGTGTGCTGGACGACTGGGCGACGATCACACCGCCGGCCGACAAACCGGTCGCCCAGCGCGTCAGCCTGACGCCGGCGACCACCGCGCTGCTGGTGCTCGACTTGGCGACCCAGACCTGCAGCGCCCCCAACCGGCCGCGCTGTCCGGCGATGGCCGCGCATGTGCAATCGCTGATCGCGCATGCCCGCGAGCGGCACTGGCTGGTGGTCTACACGCTCGGCGGGGCGAGCAAGACGGCGGACATCCTGCCGGCGGTGGCCAAGCTGGATGCCGAGCTGGAGATCACGGGTCCGCCGGACAAGTTCGTCGGCACCGGGCTGGAGGCGCTGTTGAAGGACCGCGGCATCAAGACGGTGGTCGCGATCGGATCCGCGGCGGAGGGCGCGGTCATGGAGACCGCGGCGTCAGCGGCGTTCCGCGGCTTCGACGTGGTCGTGCCGGTTGACGGGATGGTGTCGAGCACGCTCTACAACGAGCAATACGTCGCCTGGAACCTGACCCATGCGCCCCGTCTGCCGGAGAAGGTGACGCTGAGTGCGGTCGGCCTGATCGATTAGGGGCTAGACCCGCGTTTTCAGGGAAGTCGCCCATTGAACCCGTCACCCCCGGACTTGATCCCACGGCTGTCCGGTTTGCAATGTGAGTGCCTTAGCCAAAACTCGTCATGCCCGGGCTCCGATCCGGGCATCCAGGCCCAGAGCACGCGGCCTCAGTTCTGTGGGCCTGGATTACCGGGTCAAGCCCGGCAAAGACGAGAAATGTGCGGACAGTATCTCAGCAAAGTTCCGCTCTAGCAGAGTAAACCGGACAGCCGTGCGCTTGATCCCGGGTCCATGGCACCGAAGACCATCGCTTGGCCGGCGCGGACCACCGGGTCAAGTCCGGCGGTGACGAAGTTGGCTAGACCCGCGCCAGTTGGGCCGGCATCTCGATGTCGATCTCGAGCGTGTTCACGTCGTCGCCCTTGTCGAGCTTGATGGAGACCTTGTCGCGGTCGATCTGCATGTGCTTGGCGATCACCGCGATGATCTCCTCCTGGAGCACGGCGATGAGCTGAGAGTGGGTGTTGCCGACCCGCTCATGCGCCAGCACCATCTTCAGCCGCTCGCGGGCGACCGGGGCGGTGCTTTTCGGCCGAAACCAGTTGAACAGGCTCACGCAACCCTCCTGCCGAACAGCTTGCCCAACAAGCCCTTCTTCTCCGAGGGGATCGACATCTCGACCGTCTCGCCCTGCAGCCGGCGGACCGCGTCCATGTAGGCGCGGGCCGGCGGCGAGTTGGGATCGGCCAGGGTGACCGGGGAGCCGACATTGCTGGCCTTGAGCACGTCCTGGCTCTCGGGGATGATGCCGAGCAGCGGGATGGAGAGGATTTCGAGCACGTCCTCGGTGCGCAGCATGTCGCCGCGCTGGGCGCGCAGTGGGTCGTAGCGGGTCAGCAGCAGGTGCTTGTCGACGCGCTGGCCGGCCTCGGCGCGGGCGGTCTTGCTGTCGAGCATGCCGATGATGCGGTCGCTGTCGCGCACCGAGCTGACTTCCGGGTTGGTCACGACGACGGCGAGATCGGCATGGTACATCGCGAGCAGGGCGCCGCGCTCGATGCCGGCCGGGCTGTCGCAGATCACCCAGTCGAACTTCTCGCGCAACTCGGCCATCACGCGGGCCACGCCCTCCGACGTCAGCGCGTCCTTGTCGCGGGTCTGGCTGGCCGGCAGCAGATGCAACGTCTCGATGCGCTTGTCGCGGATCAGCGCCTGGCTGAGCTTGGCGTCGCCCTGCGTCACGTTGATCAGGTCGAACACGACCCGGCGCTCGGCGCCCATGATCAGGTCCAGATTGCGCAGGCCGACGTCGAAATCGACGACGCAGACGTTCTGGCCCAGGCTCGCGAGTCCGGCGCCGAGGGCAGCCGTCGAGGTCGTCTTGCCGACGCCACCCTTGCCCGACGTCACGACCAATACTTTGGCCATTGCTCTAACTCCTATCTAGTCCAGCGCCGCGACGCGGAGCTGGTCGCCGTCGAGCCAGGCCTGGATGGCGCGGCCATGCAGCGCCGGGTCGATCTCGTCGGCGGTCCGGTAGACGCCGTCGATGGCGAGCAACTCCGCGTCGAGCTTGCGGCAGAAAATGCGCGGGCGGGATGCGCCCTGGCCGCCGAGCAGCCCGGCGATGGCGCGTCCGCGCAACGTTCCATACACGTGGATCGACCCGCCGGCGACGACTTCGGAGCCCGACGCGACGGAGCCGACGATCGTCACGTCGCCACCCGGAAAATGGATGCTCTGGCCGGAGCGCACCGGCTCCTCGACGACCAGCGAGAGCGGCTCGGGCTGCTTGATCTCGGGCGGCGGCGGCTCGTCGGCGGTGACGGCGACGTGGCGGCCGCCGGAGAGCACGGGCGGCATGTCGTCGCCGAAGCGGTTGGGGTCGACGCCCTCGACGCCGACGATGCGGATACCGCGCCGTTTCATCTCGTCGATCAGCGCGGGAAAGCTGCGCTCCTGCCCGGCGAGGGCGGCGAAGTCGAGCAGGACGGCGCGACCGTCGAAGAATTTGGGCGCCCGTGCGAGTTGGGCGTCGAGCTGCTCGAGCCATGACTCAACCGGCGGGTCCGGCATGAGCACGACCGCCATGAACGATCTGCCACGCAGGCGCACGAAGGGACGTACGGAGGAGCTGGGACGGACGTCGGTATTCACGATCTACAGGGCGTATCTGGCGGGGGCGGATGGGTCAACCGATTCCAGGGATCGACACAAGTGGGGCCCGGGTGATTGACCGGTCACGTCACGGCGTGGTCGGCTTCGGCGATGCAGCAAGCCGCCGCCATCGTTCTGATCGCGTCGCCTCTCGAAGAGGCGCTCGTCGCACGCATCCGCGCGGTTGCGCCGGAGCGGATGCTGGTGTTGCACGACCCGCTCCTGCTGCCGCCGCCGCGCTTTACCGCCGATCACGGCGGCGATCCCAGCTTCCAGCGCACGCCGGAACAGCAGGGGCGGTGGCAGGGCATGCTGGCGCGGGCGACGATCCTGTTCGATCTGCCCGCGGTCGGCGATCTGCCGCATCTCTCCAAGCTGGCCTGGGTGCAGGCGACCAGCACCGGGGTTGGGCCCCGGGTGGCGCGGTTGGGGCTGGATCGGCTGGGCATTCTGGTGACGACCGCGCGGGGCGTGCATGCCGGACCGTTGGCGGAATGGGTGTTCATGTCGCTGCTGACGCATCTGCGCGGCTATGACCGGCTGCGCGGCGAACAGGCGGCGCGGCGGTGGGAGCGGCATGCCGGGGAGGACCTGGCCGGGCGAACGCTGGTGCTGATCGGGGCCGGCGACTTGGCGCGGGGGTGCGCCAAGATCGCCAAGGCGTTCGACATGCGGGTCATCGCCGTCGCCCGCGACCCGGCGCGCAACCGGCCGCACGCCGCGCTGTTCGACGCCGTGATGCCCGCCAGCGAGTTGCTGCTGGCGCTCGGCATGGCGGACGCGGTCGTCATGACGGTGCCGCATACGCCGCAGACGGAGCGGATGCTGGATGCGCGCGCGTTCGCCGAAATGCGGCCGGGGGTGATGTTCGTCAATATCGGGCGGGGCCAGACGGTCGATCAGGAGGCGCTGGTCGACGCGTTGCGCGCGGGCCATGTTGCCTACGCGGCGCTGGACGTGACGGACCCGGAGCCGCTCCCGGCCGACAGCCCGCTCTGGGCGATGCCCACCGTGTTCATCAGCCCGCATTCGGCCAGCACCGTCGAACGCGAGAACGCCCGGATCACCGACGTGTTCTGCTACAACCTGGCGTGCTGGCTCGAGGGGCGGCGTACCGACATGCGCAACGTCTTGGATACGCAGTTGATGTATTAGGACCGACGGCTTGGTTGGACCGGCCCTGGTGGGCTGAAGCCCACCCTACGCCGATGTGTAGCCCTCGTAGGGTGGGCTTCAGCCTACCACTAGACCAGGAAGAACCACATCAGGATCAGCAGGACCACGATGGCGCCGGCCACATAGGTCGCGAAGCTGGTGAAGCGGTTCCAGAAGGCCTGGCGGTCCACGAAGAAGGATTGGGTGATCGGGTCTACTTCCCGCGTTTCCTGCTGCACCTGAGCCATGGTCTCGCCTCTATCGATGGGAGGCTTTTACGGCGCCGGCGGCTTGATCGGCAAGGGGTTCGGCAAGGCGGCGGTGGGATCGAAGCGGCCGGGCGCACCGCCGAGCACGCGTTCGAGGGTCGCCGGATAGAGCGCGTGCTCCTGGACCAGCACGCGGGCGGCCAGGCTGTCCTCGTCGTCGCCGGGCAGCACCGGCACGGCGGCTTGGGCGAGGATGGGGCCGTCATCGACCGTGTCGGTGACGATGTGGACGGTGCAGCCGTGCAGCTTCACGCCCGCGGCGAGCGCGCGGCGGTGGGTGTGCAGGCCGGGGAAGGAGGGCAGCAGGCTGGGGTGGACGTTGAGCATCCGGCCGGCCCATTGCGCGACGAGATACGGGGTGAGGCGGCGCATGTAGCCGGCCAGGCAGACCAGGGTGACGCCGGCGTCGCGCAGGGCGGCGTCGATGCTGCGCTCGTGCGCCTCGCGGTCACCCGCGAACGGGCGGTGGTCGATGCAGAGTGACGGCGTGCCGTAGGAGGCCGCCAGCCCGAAGCCAGCAGCGTTCGGCCTGTTGCCGAGCGCGAGCACGATCTGGCCCGGGAAGCCCGGCGCGGCGGCGGCGGCGAGCAAGGCGCCCATGTTGCTGCCGCGGCCGCTGAACAGGATCCCGACGCGGCTCACGCCAGCCAGCCATCCGGCATGCCGATGTCCGCCCGGGGCTCGCCGTCGAAGGCTTCGATCCGGCCGATGGCGACGGCGTGTTCGCCGTGCTCGGCCAGCAGCGCGAGGGCGGCGCTGGCATCGCTCACGACGAGGGTCATGCCGATGCCGCAGTTGAACACGCGCAGCATCTCGGCGTTCGCCACGCCGCCGACACCGGCGAGCCAGCGGAAGACCGGCGGCACGGTCCAGGCGCTGGCGTCGAGCACGGCGCGCATGCCGGGGGGCAGCACGCGCGGCAGATTGCCGGGCAGGCCGCCGCCGGTGATGTGAGCCGCCGCCTTCAGCAGCCCGGCGCGATGCAGCGCCAGCATCGGCTGCACGTAGATGCGGGTGGGTTCGAGGAGCGCCGCGCCGAGGCTGCGCTCGGAATCGAATGGCGCCGGGCTGTCCCAAGTCAGGCCGGAGGCCTCGACGATGCGGCGGACGAGCGAGAAGCCGTTGCTGTGCACGCCGCTGCTCGGCAGTCCGAGGATGATGTCGCCGGGGGCGACGCCGGCGGGGAGCAGGTTCTCGCGCTCGGCCGCGCCGACGCTGAAGCCGGCCAGATCGTAGTCGCCGCCCCGATAGAGGCCCGGCATCTCGGCGGTCTCGCCGCCGACCAGGGCGCAGCCGGCCTGCTGGCAGCCCTCGGCGATGCCGGCGACGACGCTCGCGGCATGGGCCACGTCGAGCGCGCCGGTGGCAAAATAATCGAGGAAGAACAACGGCTCCGCGCCCTGGACGACGAGGTCGTTGACGCACATCGCGACGAGGTCGATCCCCACCGTGGCGTGCAGGCCGGCGTCGATGGCGATCTTGAGCTTGGTGCCGACGCCGTCGGTGGTGCTGACGAGCACCGGGTCGCGGAACCCGGCGGCCTTGAGGTCGAACAACGCGCCGAAGCCGCCGATGCCGCCCATGGTGCCGACCCGGTCGGTGGCGCGGGCGAGCGGCTTGATCCGGTCGACCAGGGCGTCGCCGGCCTCGATGTCCACGCCGGCCTCGCGGTACGTCATCATATTGTCGGTGGGGGAACGGCTCATCGGGAAAGACTCTGTCCTGGGAGGCGGATAGACTGCGGGAATGAGCGGCCTCGCCGGACACAACCACAGCCGGACGGACCCAGCAACACGCGCCGGGCCCGATGCCTGATACCTTGGCGCGCGGCCGGAGCGCGGACATCGTCAATCTGCCGAACGTCATCAGCTTCGCGCGGCTCTGCGCGGTGCCGGTGGCGGTGTGGCTGGCGGTGCGGCATCACTTGGCGGCCACCTTCGTGGTGTTCACCGCGGCGGGCGTGTCGGACGCGCTCGACGGCTGGTTGGCGCGGCGGCGCGGCGGCAGCGCGCTCGGCGCGATCCTCGACCCGGCGGCGGACAAGGCGCTGCTGGTGGCGATGTTCCTGACATTGGCCGTCATCGGCGTGCTGCCGGTATGGCTGGCGGTGCTGACGGTCACGCGGGACCTGCTGATCGTGGCCGGTATCTCGATCCTGTGGATGCGGTCGGTGCGGGTGCGGATGCGGCCGCTGCCGATCTCGAAAGTGAACACCGCGTTGCAATTGCTGCTGGTCGGCGTGGCGCTGCTGCTGCGCGGGTTCGACCTGCCGGGCGAATCGCTGCTGCAGGCGTTGATCTGGATCGTGGCTGCGACGACGCTGGCCTCGGCGGCCGCTTATATCCGCAAGGCGATGCAGTGAGCCGCCCCATGCTCAACGCCGAGATCGAGCCGCCGGGCGACCTGGGCCCGGGCGCGCCGCCAACGACGACCCAGGGACAGCGGCTCGGTCTGCTGGCCGGATTGTTCCTGGCCCTGTGCGTGGCGCTGTATCTCTTCTCGTCGATCCTGCTGCCGTTCGTGGCGGCGGCCTGCATCGCGTATTTCCTCGACCCGCCGACGACCCGGCTGACCCGGTTCGGCATGCCGCGCGGGTTGGCCGCTGGGATCATGATCGTGGCGCTGCTGGCGGCGATGCTGCTGTTCGCGCTGTTGCTGTATCCGTTGTTGCTGGCCCAGATCGGGCTGCTGATCAGCCGGGCGCCGTCCTACGTCGTGGAAATCCGCAACTGGGCCGGCGACGTGGTGCACCGGCTGCAGGAGGGGCTCGGCTCGGACTACGTGGACGAGAAGCTGCGCGACCTCGTGGCCGGGCAGGCGGGGGCGATGCTGGGCTGGGTCGCCGGCACGCTGACGCGGATCGTGGGCAGCGGGTTCGCGCTGTTCAGCGTCATCTCGCTGGTGGTGGTCACGCCGGTGGTCGCCTTCTATCTGCTGCGCGATTGGCGGCGGGCGGTGGCGCGGCTGGATAGCTGGTTGCCGCGGCGCTACGCCGGGGTGCTGCGGGCGCAGGCGCGCGAGGTGGACCGCATCCTGTCGGCCTGGCTGCGTGGGCAGGCGATCTGCTGCGTGCTGCTGGCGGCGTTCTATGCGGTGGCGCTGACGCTGGTGGGGCTCGACCTGGGGCTGATCGTCGGCATGGCGGCCGGGCTGCTGTCGTTCATCCCGTATGTCGGCAGCGTGGCCGGCGGTGTCACGAGCATTGCGCTTGCCCTGGCGCAGTTTCATTGGCAAGGGGTGACCGTGGTCGCCGGCGTGTTCGTGGTGGGCCAACTGCTCGAGGGCTACGTGATCTATCCGCGCTTCCTGGGCGACCGTGTCGAGCTGCATGCGGTGTGGGTGATCTTTGCGCTGTTCGCCGGGGGTGCGGCGTTCGGGTTCCTGGGCGTGCTGTTGGCGGTGCCGGTCGCGGCGGCGCTGGGCGTGCTGGCCCGGTTCTGGTTGCGGCGCTATTTGTCGAGCCCGATCTACCTCGAGCCACCCCGCAATGATTGAGGGCCAGTTGGCGCTCGCGCTGCCGCACGTGCCGGCGCTCGGCGCGGCCGATTTCCTGCCGCATGAGGGCGCGCGGCTGGCGCTCGACCTGCTGGCCGGCGCCAAGCCCTGGCCGCAGGACCGGCTGGTGCTCTGGGGCGGGCCGGGGACGGGCAAGACGCATCTGCTGCACGTCTGGGCCCGCGAGAACGGCGCCTCGATCATCGCCGGGCCGGCGCTGCGCGAGCCATTCTGGCCCGAGGGACCCGTGTCGATCGACGATGCCGACCAGGTCCCGTCCGAAGAGGCGCTGCTGCACGTGCTGAACGCGGCGGCGGAATCCAAATTCCGCTTGCTGCTGACGGTCACGCGGCCGCCGGCGCGGAGCCGGATCCGGCTGGCCGACCTGGCGAGCCGGCTGCGGGCCACGATGGCGATCGAGATCGGCCCGCAGGATGACCCCATGCGCGCGGCGCTGCTGGCCAAGCTGCTGTCGGAGCGGCAACTCGTCGTGTTGCCGTCGGTGCAAAAATTCATCCTGACCCGGCTGCCGCGTACCGCCGCTTCCGTCCGCGAAGCGGTCGGACGTCTCGACGAGGCGGCGCTCGCGGCACAATCCGCTATTTCCCGGCCTTTGGCCGCCGATTGCCTGTCCGACCTTTTCCTCAACGATC
>CAZZVQ010000031.1:18602-43301 GCA_964657565.1 uncultured Acetobacteraceae bacterium | reverse complement strand
TCTGGGACGGGTATTACGATCTCGGCGGCGGCAAGCAGATGTCGCTGAAGGATCGCGGCGTGGTGCTGCCGCTGGCGATGGGGCACGAGATCGTGGGCCGGGTCGCGAAGCTTGGGCCGGAGGCGACGGGGGTGTCGGTCCGCGATATCAGGATCGTGTTCCCGTGGCTGGGGTGCGGGACGTGCGACCGGTGTTTGGCCGAGGAGGACAACATGTGCCTCGTGTCGCGGGCGCTGGGCGTGTTCCAGAACGGGGGGTATGCGACGCATGTGGTGGCGCCGCACGCGCGGCATCTGATCGACCCGGGCACGCTCGACCCGGCGGTGGCGGCGACTTACGCGTGTTCCGGCGTGACGGTCTATTCGGCGATCAACAAGGTCATGCCGATGGCTCCCGACAAGCCGGTCGTCATCGTGGGCGCCGGGGGGTTGGGGCTGGCGGCGATCGGGGTGCTGAAGGCGCTCGGGCACCAGGCGATCGTGTCGGTCGACATCAGCGAGGAGAAGCGGCAGGCGGCGCTGGACGCGGGCGCGACGGCGGTGGTGGACGGCAGCGGCGAGGGCGTGACCGAGCGGATCGTGGCGGCGTGCGGCGGGGCGGCCGAGGCGTTGATCGACCTGGTGAACGGGACGAGCACGGCGGCGTTCGCGTTCGCCGCGCTGCGCAAGGGCGGCAAGCTGATCCAGGTGGGGCTGTTCGGCGGCGAGCTGACGCTGCCGTTGCCGGTGATGGCGATGCGCGGGCTGACGGTGCAGGGGAGCTACGTGGGCAATCCGAAGGAGCTGCGGGCGTTGGTGGCGCTGGCGCAGGACGGGAAGCTGCAGCCGGTGCCGATCACCCAGGTGCCGCAGTCGAGCGCGAACGACGCGTTGATGCGGCTGCGCGACGGGAGGGTGACCGGCCGTATGGTGCTGACGGCGGCGTGAGGGAGAAGCCTTACAAGTGGCGGACGGTGCCGCTGTTGCGGCCGGCTTCGCGGCTGGGCAGCGGGGTTGCCGGGATGCCGCCGCTATGGGTCTGCTTCGGTGCGGTGGTGCGCAGCAGTCCGGCCACGAAGGTGCGGCCCCAGCCGATGGCCGAGCTGTCCTTGATCGCGTCCCATCCCTGCTGCCAGCGGTCCTGGCGTTCGGCGAGGCCCATGTTCAGCGCCTGGTCGATCGCGTCGGCCATTTCGTCGGCGTCGTAGGGATTGACGAGGATGGCCGAGCCCAGCTGTTCGGCGGCGCCGGCGAAGCGGGACAGCACGAGCACGCCCGGGTCGTCCGGGTTCTGCGCGGCGATGTATTCCTTGGCGACGAGGTTCATGCCGTCGCGCAACGGCGTGACCAGCCCGACGCGGGCGCCGCGCATGTAGCCGGCGATGGTGTCGCGCGGGACGGCGCGGGCGATGAGGCGGAGCGGCGTCCAATCGGGGTCGGCGAAGGCGCTATTGAGATGGCCGGCTTCCTGCTCCATCGATTGCCGTAGGTCGCGGTAGGCGGCGACGTCGGTGCGCGATTCCGCGGCGATCTGCAGCAGCGTGACCCGGCGGTGCCAGTCCGGCGCGCGCTCGAGCAGGCGGCGGAAGCCGGCGAAGCGCTGGAGCAGGCCCTTGGTCGGGTCCAGCCGATCGACGCCGATGATCAGCGATTGCTGCGACAGGCTGCGGCGCAGGCGAACGGCGGACGCGCTGCCCCACGCGTCCTGCGCGGTGGTGGCGAATTCATGCGGCTCGATGCCGACCGGGAAGGCGCCGATGCGGATGCGGCGGCCCTCGAATTGGAGGAAACTGCCGGCGCCGCGCTCGGCGCCGGCCATGCGCACGGCGGCGTCGGCGAAGTTGCGGACGTCGTTCTCGGTCTGGAAGCCGATCACGTCGGCGGCGAGCAGATCGCGCACGAGGGCGGATGATTCCGGGACCTTGGCGAGGAGGTCGGCGCCGGGGAAGGGGATGTGCAGGAAGAAGCCGATCGGGCCGTCGGCGCCGCGGGCGCGGAGCGCGGCCGGGAGGGCGACGAGATGGTAGTCGTGGACCCAGATCATGTCGCCGGGCCGGAGCAGCGGGGTCAGCTTGTCGGCGAAGCGGTCGTTGACCTCGCGATAGACCTGCGCGTTGCGGCGGTCATAGGTCATCAGCTCCGGCATGGAGTGGAGCAGTGGCCACAGGGTCGCGTTGGAGAACTCGCTGTAGAAGCGGTCGTGCTCCTCGGCGGTGAGGTCCATGGTGGCGTAGCGGACGGCGCCGTCCTCGACCATGCGCAGCGAGGTGGAATCGGAGGTCTTGCCGCTCCAGCCGAACCAGAGGCCGCCGCGCTGCTGCATGAGGGAGTAGAGCGCGACAGCCAGGCCGCCGGCTTGCGCGCCAGCGGCGCTGGGGGCCGGGACCCGGTTGCTGACGACAACCAACCTGTTGCGTGGCGGGCTCATCGGACCTCCCACAGTGCTACCGGCAGACGCGACAAGAGCGGCTGGAGATCCATGGTCGGAGCTACGGTCGCGTCTGGCGCGTTGCCAAGCCTATCAACGAGAGAGCGGCCGAGTAAGTTCCGAGGCATCTGCACGCTTGTCTCGCGCCACTGGGAGGGCTGCACAAGGGGGGTCGCACCCTCCAGTCCCAAGCTGGCGGGCAGCCGCGTCGTCAGCACGACCGCGGCCTTGCCTTCATAGGATCGCACAAAGGCCAAAATATGGTGCGCCGCAGCGCCTTCCAGTTGGAGCGGGGTGTAGACGCCCTTGGTGAACAGGTCCGGCGCGGCTTCCCGCAGGGCGAGGGTGCGGGCGATGATGGCCTGCTTGACCCGGCCGTCGCGCCAGTGCGGCATGAGATCGGCCGGGTCGCCGGCGGCTTCGAGCGAGCGTTCGCGGGCGGGGTAGTCGACCGGCCGACGGTTGTCGGGGTCGACCAGGGAGAAATCCCAGTATTCCGTGCCCTGGTAGAGGTCGCAGATTCCCGGACAGGTCATGCGGAGCATGGCCTGGCTGAGGCCGTTGATGGCACCCGGGAGGGCCAGCCGGTTGGCGAAGGCGCCGAGCTCGCCGGCGACGGGGCGGGCCGGGTCGAGGCAGGAGTCGAGGAAGGCGTGGCACGCGGCCTCGTATTCCGCATTCGGGACTGCCCAGCCGGAGCGGCGCTTGCCCTCGCGCAGCGCCTTCTCGAACCAGGCGAACACGCGGGCGCCGAAGGCCTGGAGTCCGTCGCGGTCGTCGGCGGCGAGATCGAGGGGCCAGGCGGCGACGAGGGTCTGGTAGAGCATGATCTCGTCGGCGGCGTCCGGGGCGGGGCCGTCGATATCGCGCTTGACGGAGGCGTTCAGGCGGGTCCAGCGCTGCAATGCGCTTTGCCACTCGGCGGGGATCTCGCTGAGCACGGCGAGGCGGATGCGGGTGTCTTCGCCGCGCTTGTGGTCGTGGGTCGCGGTCGCCAGCAAAGCGAGCGGGAAGCGTTTCTGGCGCAGCTGGTTGCCGACGTGGAAGGCGTTCGGCGAGATAGCGAACTGGCTCGGCTCGCTGCCGACCTCGTTGCGGGAGAGCAGGCGGCCGTAGCGGTAGAAGGCGGTGTCTTCGACGGATTTGGCCGCGGTGGGGGCGCTGAGCTGCTGGAAGCGGACCATGGCGCGCTGGTGCTCGGCGCGGGCGGTGCCGGCCGGCACTTGGCGGAGGCCCTTGCCGGACACCCACTCGCCGAGGAGTTCGAGCAAGGGCAGGTCGGCGGTCCGGACGGTGCGGCGGGCGGCCGCCATGGCGCGATCGAGTTGCTGTTGATCGGCGTCCGAGAGGCCGCCGGCGCCGGCGTAGATGCGGTAGGTGTGGAAATGGGTGAGCAGCTCGGTGAGCACCGTGCGGATCGCGGTCAGCGTGTAGTCGCGGGTGGTGAGGTTGCGCCGGGCGATGCGGTGCAGGGCGGTGGCGGTGTTGAACAGCTCGCTGCTGAGGCTTTCGCGCAGGATCTGGCGGCGGGCGGCTTCGGCCTCGACTTGGAAGTCGCCGGGGCGGCCGGTCATGGCGGTCCACAATTCGGTCAACGCGTCCTCGCCCTGCCCGTCATGCAGGACGGCGGCGACGTCGCTCATGAAGTCGTAGCCGGTGGTGCCGTCGGTGAGCCAATCGGCGGGGACGCGTTCGTTGGGCGCGAGGATCTTTTCGATCCAGATGATCGCGCGGGGTTGGCGCAGGGTCTCGGGGCGCTCCGGCTGGATCGCGTCCAGGCTGCGGCGGAGCTTGCGGCAGTATTCGCGCGGGTAGGCGAGGCCGTCGACGTGGTCGATGCGGACGCCGTCGATCAAGCCCTCGCGGTAGAGGCGGAAGATGGTGCGGTGGGTGGCCTCGAACACTTCCGGCACCTCTTGCCGGACGCCGGCGAGGCCGTTGACGTCGAAGAAGCGGCGCCAGTTGATCTCGTCGGTGGCGGCGCGCCACCAGGCGAGACGATAGGCCTGGCGCTCGAGCAGACGGTGCAGCCGCTCCTGGCCGGCGGGCGTCTTGGCGGAGTATTCACGCAGCGTCTCGCCGATGGCGATCTTGTAGGTGGGCTGCAGCAACTCCTCGCGGGCGTCCTTGGCGGCTTGGCGAACGGCGGCGCTGCCGCCCGGACCGAGGTCGGCGAAGGTGCGGGCCGGGGCCTCGAGCGGGCCGCCCATGGTGAGCAGGACGGCGGCGTAGTCGCGCGGGGCGATCGGGAAACGGTGATCGTGGTAGGCGACGAACAGGCGTCCGTCGGACTCGTCGAATTTGAGCACGAGTTCGCCGTTTTGCAGGCACTCGCCATAGGAGCTGCCCAGGAACGGCGCGAGCATGCGGCCGCGCAGCGTCGGGTCGGACGGGTCCCAGTCGATGTCGAAATATTCGGCGTAGGGGCTGGCGCGGCCCCATTCGAGCACGTCGAGCCACCAGGCGTTGTCGGAACCGCCGACGCCCATGTGGTTCGGGACGATATCGAGGATCAGCCCCATGCCGCGCTCGCGCAACGCGGTGACCATGCGGTGCAGCGCGGCCTCGCCGCCGAGTTCGGGGTTGAGCTCGTTGTGGTTGACGATGTCGTAGCCGTGCGTCGACCCGGCGCGCGCCTTGAGCAGCGGCGAGGCGTAGAGATGGCTGATGCCGAGCCGATCGAAGTAGGGGATCAGCCGGGTCGCGTCGTCGATGGTGAAGTCCTTGTGGAACTGCAGCCGGGCCGTTGCCGAAAGCTGCTTCATGCGCCGCGGGCCTGCGCCACCGACGCAAGCCTTGCCGCCACGGCGGGCTGGTCGAGCAGCGTGTCGGCGGTGGTGGGCAGGCGGCGCTGCCAGTTTGGATGCTGTTCGGACATGGTCCCCGGCAGGTTTGGTTGCTCGTCGAGCCCGAGCGCGTCCTCGATCGGCAGCAGCGCCAGATCGCAGGCAGCGCCCGCGACGTAGCGGGTTGCGGCATCGACGAAGCGGGCTGGTTCGTCGTTCGGGGGCGGGTTGCCGTCGGCGGCGCCGGTGGCCTGCATGGCTTCCCAGATCATGAAGCGGTCGCGGAAGCGGTCGTGGCCGTCCTGCGCCTCGTTCTCGGGGCCGCCGGACAGGTCGAGCTTGGCGCGCCATTCGAGATCGCGGCCGCGCCACCAGCCGGCCAGCGTCGGCAGGTCGTGCGTGCTGGTCATGGCGGCAGCGGCGTGGCTCCAGCCGCGCGGCTGCCAGAAGCTGCGCAGATCGCGCTCGAACCAGAGGACGCGCATGCCGAGGACGCCGGCGAGGGCCATCTCGTCCTGGAAGCCGGCCGGGATGGTGCCGAGGTCCTCGCCGACGACGATGGCGCGATGGCGCTCGGATTCCAGGGCGATGAGGCGGAGCATGTCGGTCTGCGGGAAGGCGAGATAGGCGCCGTCCTTGGAAGCGTGGCCGTCGGGGATGACCCAGAGGCGGCGCAGGCCGAGGGCGTGGTCGATGCGCACGCCGCCGGCGTGGCGCATGGCGGCGCGGAGCATTTCGAGGAAGGCGCCGAAGCCGTTCTGGCGCAGGCCGGTGGGCGAGAAGGCGGCCAAGCCCCAATTCTGGCCGCGGCTGTTCAGCAGGTCGGGCGGGGCGCCGATGTTGAGGGAGCCGAGGATCTGGTCCTGCCGCGCCCAGCAATGGCTGCCGCCGGAGTCGGCGCCCACGGCGAGGTCGGCGATCAGGCCGATCTTCATGCCGGCATCGCGCGCCGCCTGCTGCGCGGCCGACAGGCCCTGGTCGGCGCGCCATTGCAGGAAGGCGTGGTAGGCGACTTCGGTGGCATGCTCGCGGGCGAAGGCGGAGACGTCGGGGCTGGCGGGGTGGCGCAGGGCCTCGGGCCAGGTGCGCCAGTGCCAGCGACCATGCTTGCCGAACTGCTCGGCGTGCAGCGCCTCGAAGCGGGCGTGGGTCTCGAGCGCGTCGCCGGTCTCGGCGCGGAAGGCGGCGAGGGCGGCGTGCCGCTCGGCGGAGAGGCTGTCGAACTCGGCGCGCAGCGCGGCGAGGCGGCGGCGCGACACGGTGCTCCAATCGACGAACGCGGCCCGTTCGAGGGCGTCGTTCTCGGGGGTGGGCGGCATGTCGATGGGCGCGTGCAGCACGTTGAGGTTGATGCGGCTGGACGGCGAGTACGGGCTGAAGCGGTCGGGGTCGGCGGAGAATTGGGCGTGGACCGGGCTGATGGCGATGCCGTCGGCGCCGTGCCGCTTGGCCGGGGCCATGAGCTGCCGCAGGGCTTCGAAATCGCCCAGGCCGCCATCGCCCTTGCGCCGGAGGGCGTAGAGTTGGACCGCGAGGGCCCAGGGGCGGCCCATGTCGGCGACGGTGAGGCCGTGCTCGGGCGCGACCGCCAGGGTGGCGCGGCGGCCGCCGGCCTCGAGCGTGTGATAGCCGGTGTGCTCGACGGCGGGCAGCGTGGCGCCGCCGGTGGAGGCTTCGAGCACGCCGCTGCGGCGGCTGCCATCCTCAAGCACCAATTCGTAGGGACCGGGCTCGATGGGCAGCCGCGTGGGGGTGCTCACCACCGCGGTGATCAGGGGTGGCAGGTCGCCGCGCTCGGCGGCCAGGATGGCGCGGCTCTCGGCCACCTCGGCATCGTCGGCGGCGGGGAAGCCGAGTGCCTTGAGGATGGTGCGCAGGGATCCCTCGCTGACTTCCTGCCATTCGTAGCGGTAATTCTGCCAGCGCGGCGCGATGCCGACGGCTTCGGCGAGGGCGTGGAGCGTGCTCATTCCACGAACTGCGCGATGAAGCTGCGCGGACCGAGTGCCGAGGGTTGGGCATCGCCTTCGATGTGGATGGTCTTCCCGTCCGGCAGCCCGGGATCGACGACGGTGTCGCCGAGGTTAAGCGCGATCATGAGTCGTCTCCCGTTGCCGAGCATCCAGGCGGCCCGAACGGCGCCGTCACTTATCACGTCGGCGCCTTGGCTGCGGCAGCCGGGGATGCCGGCGACGATGTGCTCGCGGCGGAGCGCGATCACGTTGCGCATCCAGTCGAATTGCGCCGGGTCGGTCGGCTCCGGAGCGGAGGCGGCGAAGGTGCTGGGGGCGTTGGGGTCGGGGATGCGGGCGCGCTTGATCGCGTCGTTGAAGCCGGAGAAGCCGCGGAACTCGTTGCGGCGCCCGTCGCGGACGGCCTCGGCGAGCGCGTTGTGGTGGTCGGTGAAGAACAGGAAGGGGGTGGTGCTGGCGAATTCCTCGCCCATGAACAGCATCGGCACGAACGGCGTGAGCAGCAGCATCGCGGTGGCGGCGCGGATCGCCCGGGGTGGGGCGAGCACGCTCAGCCGCTCACCCATGGCGCGGTTGCCGATCTGGTCATGGTTCTGCAGGAAGGTCACGAAGGCGGTGGGGGGCAGCGCGGCGCTGGGCTGGCCGCGCGGTTTGCTGCCGCCGGGCGGGACCTCGCCCTGATAGGCGAAGCCGTCGGCGAGGACGCGGCGGAGCTGGTTCGTGGCGTCCTGGAAACCGTCGTAATAGCCTTCGCTCTCGCGGGTCAGCAGCACGTGCAGGCAATGATGGAAATCGTCGGTCCATTGCGCGTCGAACCGCGGGGGACCCCCGAGCAGGGAGACGCGATTGTGTTCGTCCTCGACCACCAGGGCGATGTGGCGCCCGGGCTCGACCTGGCCCCGGGTGATGCGGGCGAGGTCGAACAGGAAATCCTCCTCCGTGATGGCGCCGACGGCGTCGAACCGGAGTCCGTCGAAGCGGTATTCGCGTAGCCAGAACAGCGTGTTCTGGATGAAGAAGTCGCGCACCTCCGGCCGGCGGAAGTCGATCGCGGCGCCCCAGGGCGTATGGATGTCGTCGCGGAAGAACGGCCGCGCGAAGACGTGGATGTAGGCGCCGTCGGGGCCGAAATGGTTGTAGACCACGTCGAGGAACACGGCGATGCCGAGGCCGTGCGCGGCATCGACGAGCGACTTCAGTTCGTCGGGCGTGCCGTAGGCGCGATCGGGCGCATAGGGCAGCACGCCGTCATAGCCCCAGTTATGGCGGCCGGGGAAATCGGCGATCGGCATCAACTCGATCGCGTTGACGCCGAGGCGCTGCAGCTCCGGCAGATGGTCCTGGATGCCGCGGAAACCGCCCATCAGCCCGGGATGCAGTTCGTAGAGGACGTATTCGTGCCAGGGACGGCCGCGCCAGTCGTCGGTGGTCCATTCGAAATCGGCGGGATCGACCACCACGGACGGATCGTGGACGTCCTTGTCCTGCATGCGCGAGGCCGGGTCGGCGACATGCAGGCCGTCGGGCATGACGAATTGGTAGCGGGTGCCCGGGCCGGCGGGGACCGTCAGGCTGTGCCAGCCGGCCGCCTCGGGCCGCATCGTCAGCCGGGCGCCGTCGATGGCGAGATCGAGGGTGGCGGCCGAGGGGGCCCAAATGCGGAACCGTGTGGTCCCGTCGTTCAGCACGGTCGCACCGAAGGGGAGGTCGTGCTTGAATTTCATACGGCTTTCTATCGATCAGGCGGCATCATGACGAGCGTCGCCAACGGCGGCAGGGTCAAGGAGAGCGAGGCGGGGAAGCCGTGCGAGGGTTGCTCCTGCGCCCAGACCTCGCCGCCATTGCCGGTGTTGGAGCCGCCGTAGATGGCGGCGTCGCTGTTGAGCCGCTCGATCCACGGTCCCGTATGCGGCACGCCGACCCGGTAGGCGTGGCGCGGCATCGGCGTGAAGTTGCAGATGACCAGCGCCGACGGGCCGCCGGCGACGGATTGGCGCAGATAGGCGAAGACCGAGTTTTCGGCATCCTCCATCACGACCCAGCGGAACCCGGCCGGGTCGCAATCGCCATCATGCAGCGCCGGGACATCGCGGTAGAGCGCGTTGAGGTCGCGGATGAGCGCCTGCACGCCGGCGTGACGCGGCTGGTCGAGCAGGAACCAGTCGAGCCCGACGTCGTGGTTCCACTCCCGCTCCTGGGCGAACTCGCTGCCCATGAACAGCAGCTTCTTGCCGGGGTAGGTCCACATGAAACCGTAGTAGGCGCGCAGATTGGCGAAGCGCTGCCACTCGTCGCCGGGCATCTTCCCGATCAGCGAATGCTTGCCGTAGACGACCTCGTCGTGGCTGAGCGGCAGCATGAACTTTTCGGTGAAGACGTAGATCAGCCCGAACAAGATCTCGCCGTGGTGCCAGCGGCGGTGGACCGGCTGTTCCTGCATGTAGTGCAGCGAGTCGTGCATCCAGCCCATGTTCCACTTGTAGTGGAAGCCGAGCCCGCCCTCGTCGGCGGGCTTGGTGACGCCGGGCCAGGCGGTGCTCTCTTCGGCGATCAGCACGGCCCCGGGGCAGCGCTGTTCGACGACGCGGCTCATCTCCTGCAGGAAGGCGACCGATTCGAGGTTCTCGCGGCCGCCGTATTTGTTGGGGACCCACTCGCCCGCGTTGCGGCTGTAGTCGCGGTAGAGCATGGAGGCGACCGCATCCACGCGCAGCCCGTCGACGTGATAATGTTCGAGCCAGAACACGGCCGAGCCGATCAGGAAGTTGCGGACCTCGTTGCGGCCGAGATTGAAGATCAGCGTGTTCCAGTCGCGATGGAAGCCCTCGCGCGGGTCGGCGTGTTCATACAGGGGGGTGCCGTCGAACTGCGCCATGCCATGCGCGTCGGTGGGGAAATGGGCCGGCACCCAGTCGAGGATGACGCCGACGCCCATGGCGTGGCAGCGGTCGACGAAGCGGGCGAATCCTTCCGGCGGGCCGAGGCGAGAGGAGGTCGCATACTGCCCGAGCGCCTGGTAGCCCCAGGAGCCGCCGAACGGATGCTCCATGATCGGCATGAGTTCCAGATGGGTGAAGCCCAGCCCGGCGCAGTATGGCGCGAGGCGGTCGGCCAACTCGTCCCAACCGATGCCGCCGGCCTCGGCGGCCGGCGACCAGGAGGCGGCGTGCACCTCATAGACGCTGATCGGCGCGTCGGTCGCGTGGGCGGCCTTGCGGCTGGCCATCCAGCCGCCGTCGGACCAGGCGAAATCGAGCGGCGCGGTGACGATCGAGCCGGTGGCCGGCGGCAACTCGGCGCGCCAGGCGACCGGGTCGGCCTTCTGCGGCAGGCGTTCACCGTGCTGGCCGAGGATGTCGTATTTGTAGATGGCGCCGGGTTGGACGCCGGGGACGAAGATGTCCCAGACGCCGGCGCTCAGATGCTTGCGCATCGGGTGATGCGCCGGGTTCCAGGCGTTGAAGTCGCCGACGACGGAGACGCGCTGGGCGTTCGGCGCCCAGACCGCGAAGCGGGTGCCCTCGACGCCGTCGTATTCGGCGACGTGCGCGCCGAGCACCTTGCCGATGTCGAGGTGCCGGCCCTCGGTCAGCAGATGCAGGTCGAGGTCGCCCAGGGTGGAGCCGAACCGGTAGGGGTCATCGACCTCGTAGCTTGTGCCATGATGGTGCACGCGCAGCCGGTATGGTCCGCTGATGGCGGCGGGGCCGGCGAAGAACCCAGCCGGATGCTGGCGCTCGAGTTCAGCCAGGCTGGTTCCCGCAGCGTCGATGACTTCGACCGCGTCGGCGCCGGGGATGAAGGCGCGGATTGCGCCATCATGCGGGCCGAGCAGGCGGAAGGGATCACCGTGCCGGCCTTCGACGAGAGCCATCATCTCGCCGCTCATGCCGCCTCTCCCAGATCGAGCAGCCGGGCGGCAATGGTGAACATTCCGCTCAGCGGGATGCCGACCCAAGCCGGGCGGTTGGCGACCTCGTATTTGACTTCATAGGCAGCCTTCTCCAGCTGGAACAGGTCGAGCAGCGCCGTTTCGGACTCCGCCGATACCCAACGGGGCTCGGCGGCGTTCAGCACGGCTTGGTAGGCCTCCATGAAGGTCTCGCTGGCGCGCGCGAGCCAACGCTGCAGCTCCAACTGCCGCCGCTGCGAGGCTTGCTCGGACGTGGCGACCCGGCCTGGTGCCGCCGCCGCCGCCGCGTAATCGAGCGAGCGCAACAGGCCGGCCACATCGCGCAACGGCGACGACTTCGCCCGCCGCTGGGCCATGGTGCGCGCCGGTTCACCCTCGAAGTCGATGATGAACGCGTCGCCCTGGACGACGAGGACCTGGCCGAGGTGGAAATCGCCATGCACCCGCGTCTGCAACGAACCGGCGCCGCCCTGGGCGAGCCGGCGCGCGGCGTCGCGCAGGCGGTCGGCGTTGTCGATCAGCGTCTGCGCCTTCTCCTGCGTCGCCGCATCCGGCCACTCGGTCATCCGCGACAGCAGCATGATGGCAGCGTCGATCTGCTCGATGGCGCCGTCGGCCCAGTCGGACAGCACGGGGTCGGCCAGTTCCGGCGTGAAGTCCGGATCGTCGGTGGGTTGCGAGAGGGTCGCGTGCAACTCACCGAGGCGCTTGCCGACATTGGCCGCGAACGCGTGGTAGCCGGTGAAGGAGTCGTGATCGGACGCGGTGTCGTCGTGCTCGCCGGTGGTGGCGACCTCCTCGACCTGGCGGGCGAGGTAGTCCAGCGTCCAGACCCAGGCGTCGCCCTGGTTGCGGACGAAGCCTTGGGCGAGGGCGACGGTGTGCGGCGTGCCCTCGTCATCGACACGGACCAGCTCGCCGTAGAGCGGCGCCGTGTTGGCGAAGCCGCGCTCGGTCAACACCCGGGTCATTTCCCCTTCGGGGTGGACGCCGGCCAGCACGCGGCGGACGAGCTTGAGCACCAGCGCGTCGCCGACGATCCAGGACGAGTTGCTCTGCTCGGCCGAGAGGCGGCGGATCTCGGCGTCGGCCGGCAGGTCGAGATCGTGCATCAAGGAGGTCGGCCGGAACTGCAGCTCGCCGTCGTCGAACGGGATGACGCGGCTATCGCGGAAGCCGTCGATCATGCCGCGGGTGAGCGCGTCGATGGCGAAGGCGTCGGTCAGGAAGCCGACGCGGGGCCCCTTGCGCAGCCGGGTCATCGCGAGCTGCTGCACGATGGCGCCGCTGGTCTCCTCCTCCCAGGCCAGGCCGAGGGGGAGAACGTAGTTCTCCTTGCGATTGCCGACGGCAGCTTCGACTTCGCCGAACAGCACGCGGCCGTCCGAGCCGGGCAGCATGACGGCATAGGCGATGTGCACGGCGCCGAGGCGCTCGCCCTTGGAGGCGAACCAGCGCCGCTTCGGCAGGTAGGTCGGCAACGCCTCGCGCTCGACGACGTGCCGGCTCTCCGCGCGCAGCACATCCTCCAGCCCGGCGCCGGCGCGGATCACCAGCGTGGTCAGCTCCGGCAGCGGCTCGGAGGGCGGCACATGCCACGACGGAAGCTGGGCGCCTTCGGCGAGCATGAACCAGAAGAAGCCATAGGGCGGCAACGTCAGCATGTAGGTGAGCTGGCCGACCGGCGGGAACACGGCGCCGCCGACGATGTCGACCGGGATCCGTCCGGCGAAGGCCGACAGGTCGAGCTCGACGGCTTGCGCGGCGCGGGACAAGTTGCTGACGCAGAGCAGCGTTTCGGCCGCGCCGTCCTCGTTCTGCCACTCGCGCAGGAAGGCGAGGATCTTGCGGTTGCCGGGGTACAGGAAGCGCTGCGTGCCGCGGCCGAAGGCGCGGTGACGCTTGCGCACGGCGAGCATGCGGCGGGTCCAGTTGAGCAGGCTGTGGGAGTCGCGGGCCTGGGATTCGACGTTGACGGCCTGGAACCCGTAGATCGGGTCCATGATCGGGGGCAGGACCAGTGACGCCGGGTCGGCGCGCGAGAAGCCGCCGTTGCGGTCGACCGACCACTGCATGGGCGTGCGTACGCCGTCGCGGTCGCCGAGGAAGATGTTGTCGCCCATGCCGATCTCGTCGCCGTAATAGATGACGGGCGTGCCCGGCATGGACAGCAGCAGGCCGTTCATGAGTTCGATGCGGCGGCGGTCGCGCTCGAGCAGCGGCGCGAGGCGGCGGCGGATGCCGAGATTGATGCGCGCGCGGCGGTCGGACGCGTAGGTCTCCCACAGATAGTCGCGCTCGCTATGGGTGACCATCTCGAGGGTGAGTTCGTCGTGGTTGCGCAGGAATACCGCCCATTGGCAGTTTTCCGGAATCGCCGGCGTCTGGCGCATGATGTCGGTGATGGGGAACCGGTCCTCGCGCGCGATCGCCATATACATGCGCGGCATCAGCGGGAAGTGGAACGACATGTGGCACTCGTCGCCCTCGCCGAAATACTGCTGCGCGTCCTCCGGCCACTGGTTGGCCTCGGCGAGCAGCATGCGGCCGGGCGCATAGCGGTCCAGCTCGGCGCGGATCGTCTTGAGGATCGCATGCGTCTCCGCGAGGTTCTCGTTGTTGGTGCCCTCGCGCTCGATGAGATAGGGCACCGCATCGAGCCGCATCGCGTCGACGCCGATATCGAGCCAGAAGTGCATCACCTTGAGCACTTCCTCGAGCACGGCCGGATTGTCGAAGTTCAGGTCGGGCTGGTGCGAATAGAACCGGTGCCAGTAATACGCGCCGGCGACCGGGTCCCAGGTCCAGTTGCTCGTCTCGGTGTCGAGGAAGATGATCCGCGTCTCGGGGTATTTGCTGTCGGTGTCGGACCAGACGTAGAAATCCCGCTCCGGGCTGCCGGCCGGGGCGTGGCGGGCGCGCTGGAACCAGGCGTGTTCGCTGGAGGTGTGGTTGATCACCAACTCGGTGATGACCTTCAGCCCGCGGGCGTGGGCCTCGTCGATGAAGCGGCGGACGTCGTCCATGTCGCCGTAATCGGCATGCACGCCGGTGTATTCGGCGATGTCGTAGCCGTCGTCGCGGCGGGGCGAGGGATAGAACGGCAGCATCCAGATGGCGGTGACGCCGAGTTCGGCGATGTAGTCGAGCTTGTCGAGCAAGCCGCGGAAATCGCCCACGCCGTCATTGTTGCCGTCGAAGAAGGATTTGATGTGGAGCTGGTAGATGATGGCGTCCTTGTACCAAAGGACGTCTTCCATCGGCGGCAGGGGCGGCGGGGAGGCGAGGGGAGAGGTGCTCATATCGTTCATACCGTGGGGCTCAAGCGCCAGATGCCATGGGGACGGTCCAAGGGAAGCGTGATGGACCGGGTGCGGTCGGTCCACCGCTCCTCACCGCCGCCGATCAGGTCGGTGACGGTGAGCGCGCCGGGTTCCGGCGTGTAGCGCCAGAACGGCACGTCGATGGGACCGGATTGGGTGTTGCGGTAGTCTAGGTTGATCGCGACCAGGACGACGTTGCTGCGGTCCGGCGTCGCCTTTTCGAAGGCGAGGATCTGGTCGTTCGGCGATCGGAGGAAGGTGATGCCGAGATGGGTCTGCAGCGCCGGATTGGCACGGCGGATCGCGTTGAGCTGGCTGATCTCGGCCACGATGTTGCCCGGCCGATCCCAGTCCCAAGCGCGGATGACGTATTTCTCGCTGTCGAGATACTCTTCCTTGCCCGCCACCAACGGCGTGCCTTCGCATAGTTCGAACCCGTTGTATACGCCCCACAGGCCCGACAGCGTGGCGGCCAGCGCGGCGCGGATCAGGAACCCCGGACGGCCCGAGGTGTGCAGCATCAAGGGGTTGATGTCCGGCGTGTTGACGAAGAAATGCGGGCGGAAGAAGTCGGCGGCCGGACCGTCGACCAACTCCGTCATGTATTGCTCGAACTCCCACTTGGCGTTGCGCCAGGTGAAGTAGGTGTAGGATTGCGAGAACCCGATCTTGGCCAGGCGGTACATCACCTTCGGCCGGGTGAACGCTTCGGCGAGGAACACCGTGTCGGGGAAGCGCTGCTGCACCTCGGCGATCATCCATTCCCAGAACGGGAACGCCTTGGTGTGCGGGTTGTCGACGCGGAACAGCCGCACCCCCTGCCGCGCCCAGAACAGCACCGCGTCGCACAGCGCGACCCACAGGCCCGGCACGGAACCCGGCGCGTAGAAGTCGACGTTGACGATGTCCTCATACTTCTTCGGCGGATTCTCGGCGTAGCGGATCGAGCCGTCGGGGCGCCAGTTGAACCAATCCGGATGCTGCTTGAGCCACGGGTGGTCCGGCGAGCACTGGATCGCGAAGTCCAGCGCCAGCTCGATCCCCGCCTTGGCCGCCTCCATGCGCAGATGCGCGAAATCCTCGATGCTGCCGAGCTCGGGGTGGATCTCGGTATGGCCACCCTCGGCGGAGCCGATCGCATACGGGCTGCCGACGTCGTCGGGACCCGGCGTCAGCGTATTGTTCTGCCCCTTGCGGTTCTTGGTGCCGATCGGATGGATCGGCGGGAAATACAGGACGTCGAACCCCATGCGCTTGATGCGCGGGAGGTGGCGGATGACGTCGCGGAAGGTGCCATGCCGCTTCGGGTCGTCGCTCATCGAGCGCGGGAAGACCTCGTACCAGCTGGCGAACCCGGCGGCGGTGCGCTCCGCCTGGATCGGGATGGGCCGCTCCAACTCCACGCGGAACGGCCGGTCGTCGGCCTCCTGCATCAAGGCCGCGGTGTCCGGGTGCAGCAGCGCCTGGCGCAGCGCGTCGTCGGTCTTGCGCCCTTTCAGGACCGCCTTCAGCGCGGAGGCCAGCTTGCGGCTCTTCGTGCGGGCGGCGGCGGCCTCGACGAGGGCCACGCCCTCCTTGATCTCGAGCGAGGTGTTGACGCCCGCCTGGTGCTTGGCGCCGAGCTCGAACACGTAATAGGCCCAGACATCCTTCCAGGCCTCGATCGTGTAGTGGGTCAGTCCCAGCCGATCGAGCGGCAGGTCCGCCGCCCAGCGATCGTTGACGACCAGGCGCATCGGCACCTCGGTCCAGGACGTCGCGCCGGGGCCGCGGTATCGGACCACCGCGGCGAGGCGGTCATGGCCGTCGCAGATGAGGTCGCACTCGACGGTCAGGACGGACCCGACCGTGCGGCGCGCCGGGAAGCGGCCGCCATCGACTGCCGGGCTCGGGTCCTCGATCGCGATGCGCGGCAGCTTCGCCGCCTCGGTGGCGCTGCCCTTGGCCAGCGGCTGCGCCGGCGGGAGCGTGACCGCGGGGGCGGCGAACGTCACGGCCGCACCCGGCTTGAGCGCGAGCGACGTGGTGGGCGAGAGCGTGCCGGCGGACCCGGTGAGCGTCGTGAAATCGCCGCCGAGCCGCGTCAGCAGGTTCGCGCCGGGCACGGTGACCGTGTCGTCGGTCATGTTGATGATGGCCAGGCCGGTGTGGTTGGCGCGGCGCGGATCGGGCTGATCGGACAGCTGCAGCGCGATGATCGGCTCGCCGGGCGTGGAGATCAGCCGCGCGTAGGGGCAGCGCGCCGCCGCGGTCGAGCGCATCGCCGCGAGATCGGCCGCCTCGATGTCGTTCGTCATCCAGCCATCGGCGACGATCGCGGCCAGGCGGCGGTGGGCCGGCGGCGCGTGCTCGCCCGCATCGGCGATGACGGTGCCGATCGAGCGCAGCAGTTCCAGCTCGCGCCAGATCCAGTCGCGGCGGCCGTCCCACCAGGGCAGCGACAGCGCGACGTAGTCGAGCGCGCCCGGCTCGAGGGCGGCCAGCGTCTCCCATGACAGCCCGGGGGTCCAGCCGAACAGGAGCTTGCCCGGTGCCGCCTCTCGGAACGCAGCCAGCACGTGCGGCAGCAGGGAGGCTTGCACCTCGCGCAGGCCGAGCAGGCGCACGCCGTCGATGGCGGCGTCCTGGACAATGTGATCGGCCCAGAACCGGCCGAGGCCGGCCGCGGAGGCCGGCCCGGTCACCACGGCGCGCCGACGGCTCGACATCTCGGCGCCGCGGCGCGGATCCAGCGTCGGCAGCGGCAGCGCCGCGAACAAGTCGGCCGGTGCGTCCGGACCCGCATGCGTCACGTCCAGATCGACCAGCGTCGCGAGCCCGGCCTCGCGTGCGGCTTCGGCGAACCCGGCGGGCGGAGCGACGTGGCACAGGACGGTATCGAAGCCTTGTGCCGCCGCCCGCTTGAGCAGGGGCTCCGGCGGAACGGTGATCCCACTATGTGCGAGACGAATGATACGGGGCGACCTCTGCCCCACTTGGCCCGCGCCAACTACCGATGTCTTCAATACGCCTACCCCGTCCACTCAGGCTAGAATGCGGCGGGAGCGGCCGGGTTGCCACCCTTCGATGCTGCAGATGCGATCAGTCGAGCTGAACGCCCCCCGTGACCGCCTGGTAGGTGGCGATCGCCAGCGTCATCGGCTCGAAGGGTTTGGTGATCACGAAGGCCGGCTCGAGCGCTTCGCCGGTCAGCAACCGCTCGGGATACGCGGTCACGAAGATCACCGGGGCGTAGTGGTGACGCATGATCCGGCTCACTGCCGTGGTGCCGTCGCCGCCGATGCCGAGGTTGATGTCGGCCAGGATGAGGCCCGGGCGCGTCCGCTCGGCGATCTCGACCGCTTCGGCCTCGGTGGCGGCGACGCCGACCACGTTGTGGCCGCAACTCTGGACCAGCTCCTCGATGTCCATGGCGATCACCGGCTCATCCTCGATGATCAGCACGTCGGTCGCGGCGCCCGCACGCAGATGGTCGCGGGCGTCGACGAGTTGTGTCTCGGCGTCGGGCAGGGGCAGGCCGAGCACGGCCGCGGCCGCGGCAATCGGTAATTCCTCCAAGGAGGTCAGCAGCAGCAGCTGCCGCTGCGTCGGCGAGAGGCGGCCGATGACGAAGGGGCTCGAGGCCGACGACGACTTGTCGAAGCGGCGCGTCACCGATCGATACAGACCGAACTGGGCGCTGCCCTCGGCCTCGTCGCCATCCATCAATTCGCGTAGGCTTTCGGCAACCAGGGTATCTCCCCGGGGTTGGCTTCCGGTTAACGCACGGGCATACCGGCGGGCATACGGGAGCGCGCGGATGAGATCCTCGCGACGCAAGCTGGTCATGGATTGTCCTCGTTATGAACGATGATGTGGGCGACGAGCCACGCGGGCCTAGCCGGACGACACAGCATCAGTTGCGTGTGGAGATTACGGCGCTGCTGCCTGATTTGCGAGGCTTCGCCCGCTTTCTGGTGCGCGACCGGACCAGTGCCGACGATCTGGTGCAAGACGCGCTGGTGCGGGCTTTGAGTGCGCTGGAGCAATTTCAATCGGGGACCAATCTCAAGGCCTGGCTTTTCACGATCGTGCGCAACACCTTCTACGAAGGCGCGCGGCGGCGCAAACGCGAGACGATCGTCATGCAGGACCAGCGGGCCGGCGGCGAGGCAGAGCGGCCCGAAGCCGAAGCGCCCGAGGCGGAGAGCCGGGCGGCGGTGCGTGACCTGCAGCACATGATCTGGACGTTGCCGCCGCTGCTGCGCGAGGCGCTGATCCTGGTCGGGGCGCAGGAGATGACATACGATGAGGCGGCTCTCGTCTGCGGTGTTCCGGTGGGAACCATCAAGGCCCGCGTGTCGCGCGGGCGTGCTGCCCTGGCGAATGCCATGCAGCGGGCCGATGGAGGACGAGAGAGGTTGCATGCCGTGGCCGATACCTAATCGAGAGGCGAAACTGAGCAATCGCATAATCTCGACCGCTTAGGGTCCTCACGCTTTAGTGACGAAGCCGATGCAACGCTTGGCGCACTCCAGTCATTGATCGGTTACAGGACTAAAGGAGAGACGATGTCGACCCCCGCATTCCACGATCAGGTCATCGCGATACTGCCCAAGCTGCGCGTCCAAGCGTTGGCATTGACCCGCAACCGGGCGTCGGCCGAAGATTTGGTCCAAGATGCGGTGTGCAACGCGCTGTCCGCGAGCACCAGCTTCATTCCTGGGACAAATTTCGCCGCTTGGATGCATCGCATTCTCCGCAACCGGTTCATCTCCAACCTGCGCAAGCGCCGCGACACGACCGACATCGACGACGTGCCGGCGAGCATGTTCGCCACCGAGGCCCCGCATGAAGACCGTCTGGCGCTGAAGGAACTCGGTGCCGCCATGACGCGCCTGCCAGCCGATCAGCGCGAGGCCCTCGTCATGGTCGTGATCCATGGCATGAGCTACGAGGATCTGGCGGAGGCGACGGGGTGCGCCGTGGGGACCGCGAAGAGCCGTGTCTTCCGTGCCCGCCGTCAGCTGGAATCCTGGTTGATGGGCGAGACGAAGGAAAAGAATTCCGTGCATTCGCCCCGCCCCGCCTTGCTGGCGCAGCATGGCCTCCCGGCGGGACGCTAAGGCGGAGTTCGCCTTGGGTTGGTGATCGGAGATCGGTGAGAATAGGGTTTCCGATCTTTTGCTGGACGTCTCGGCATGAAGAATTTCAGAATGTCTGATGAGAAAGGAACACCTCCAGATAGGCCTGCAGGGCAGTCGAGGTCGACTGACGCCGCGTTCGACAACTGGCTCAACCGAGGACTTCACCAGATATTCGACGATGTCATGAACGAGCCTATTCCGCCCGAGCTGCTGAAGATCCTGCAGAGCGACAAAAACAAGTGAGCCGCCACCGGTCCGTCCGGGCCGGTCGGATAAGCTTCAAGCGCCCTTCGCTGACCGATGTCCTGGGGGTGAGAATCGGCGCGGTTTTCGTCTTCGCCGCTCTTCCCCTGGTCGTCCTCCTTGGTTTCTGGGCACCTCGCGAGCGCGGCTACACGCTGATCGCCTTCGCGACGATGCTGGGCATCTTCATCGCCGTGGCCGGTCTGGATCGGCTCGTGGCCGCCCCACTCCGGCGTCTCGGCGCCGGCATCGACAAGTGGCGGTCGGGCAACGGGTTCGACCTCAACGATGTGGGCGGCCTGCCGCACGAATTCCGCTCCGTCGCGCTGTCGTTCAAGAAGTCGACGCTGGCCCTCAGCCGGCGCGAGGCGGACTTGCTTCGCGCCGTGCAACGGCAGGAACTCGCGATGCAGGAGATCCACCACCGGGTCAAAAACAACCTCCAGGTGGTCGCCAGCCTGCTGAACCTGCAAGCCAGCCGGATCCGCGTGCCGGAAGCGAAGAACGAGTTCCAGGCGGCGCGGGACCGGGTCCGCGCGCTGGCCACGGTGCACCGGCACCTCTATGCGCATGGCGAGATCAACACCATCAACATGCGTGTGTTCTTGACGGACCTCTGCGGTCCCCTGTTGCAGGCGATGGCACAGGGCAGCGACGAGCGGATCCGTTTCGACATCGATGCGCCGGAGTTGCAGATGACGAGCGACCAGGCGGTGCCCCTGAGCCTAATCGTCACCGAGGCGGTCACCAACGCGGTCAAATACGGGTTCCCCAACGATCGCGCGGGCACGATCTCGATCAAGCTCACCCCCACGGGCAATGACGTCACGCTCGACATCCATGATGACGGGATCGGCATTCCGGCCGGCCGGGTGGAGACGGAGGCCGGCACGCGGGACGGGATCGGCATCCAGCTCATCCGCGGCTTCGCCCGCCAGCTCGGCGCGACGCTCGTGATCGAAGAGGATGCGGGGACGCGGTATCTCCTGCGCATGAAGCTTCGGCACGAGCGCGCCGAACTGGCGGCTCTCGAAGGCCGTCGCTGACCGCGCGCGCACGGCCCGGCCTTGCGGAAACCGGCGTGCCGCTGCACATCGGGAGCTGGAGGGCGACACATGGACACCGAGTTGCAAAGCCGCGCGACGGAGTGGCGCCGGCACCTGCATCGACATCCCGAGCTGTCGCTGCAGGAGCACCAGACCGCCGCCTTCGTGTGTGACCGGCTGCGCGAGATGGGCATTGCGTTCGAGCCCGGAATCGGCGGCAACGGCGTCGTCGCGACGTTGAGTCGGGGCTCGTCGAACCGCAGCGTCGGGCTGCGGGCCGACATGGATGCCCTGCCGATCACCGAGACCAGCGGCGTGGCCTACGCCTCGGTCAACGCGGGCGTGATGCATGCGTGCGGTCATGACGGCCACACCGCCAGCCTGCTCGGTGCCGTCGCGCTGCTGAGCCGCGATACCGATTGGACGGGCACGGTCCGCTTCGTGTTCCAGCCGGCCGAGGAAGGCTACGGCGGCGCGCGATCGATGATCGAGGACGGCCTGTTCGACCGGTTCCCGATGGAGCGGATTTTCGGCTACCACAACTGGCCCGGTCTCGAGGCCGGCGTGGTAATGGTGCATCATGGTCCCGTGATGGCGGCAGGCGGGCGCATCCTGATCGAGATCGACGGCCAGGCCGGTCACGCCGCGATCCCCCATCTCACGCGCGACCCGGTGCTGGCGGCCGGGCATGTGCTGGTCGGGCTGCAATCCGTCATCGCCCGCACGGTCGACCCGGTCGATAGCGGTGTCGTCACCATCGGCATGGTCCATGGCGGCGTGGCGGCCAATCAGATCCCCGATCGGGTCTCGCTGGCGGGAACGCTGCGGTATTTCACCGACGATGTCGGCAACCTGCTCGAGGAAGGCATTCGCCGCGTGGCGGACGGCGCCGCGCGGATGTGCGGCGTGATCGCGACGGTCGAGATCAAGCGAGGCGTGTCGGCGACCATCAACTCGCCGGCCGAGGCCGAGATCGCGGCGCGCAGCGTGTCCGATATCGGCGCGGTGGGCCGCCGCGACTTGCCGCCGACCATGGCGAGCGAGGATTTCGGCTGGTATCTGGGGGAGCGCCCGGGCGCGTTCGCGTGGATCGGCAACGGCGTCAGCGGGCCGGGCAAGGAGCTGCACACGCCGGGTTACGATTTCAACGATGCCATATTGCCGGTCGCGTCCGGCTGGCTTGCGGCCACCGCGCGCCGCGCCTTGGTAGAGTAGGTCGGTCGCGATGGCTCGGCGGGCCAAATCCGAGGGTCAGCGCTGGCTCGCGGCGCAAGCCCGGCCGGCGCGCCGGAGCCATGTGCGCATGGTCGGGCTCGGCCTGCTGGGCACGTTGGCCGCGGTGGGGCAGGCCTGGTGTATCGCCCGGCTGCTGGCACCGGCGCTGGGCGGCGTCGATCGGGAGTGGCAGGTCTGGGCGCTGCTGTTCGGCGCCTGCGCGCTCGGGCGCGGGGCGATCGCCTACGTTATGGAGCGGCTCGGGTTCGAGACCGGGGCCGCGGCGCGGCGGCGGCTGCGCACGGCGCTGTTCGTCGGCCTGTTCTCGGGCGGCCCGGCCGAGACGAGCCGGATCTCGCCCGGCGTGCTGAGCGCGCTCGCGATCGACCATATCGAGGCGCTGGACGGCTATTTCGGCCGTTGGCTGCCGGCCGCGGCGCTGGCGATCGGCGGACCCGCGCTGGTGGCGCTCGCGGTGCTGACCGTGGATCCGTTCGCGGCGGGGATGCTGCTCGTGGCTGGGCTGCTCGTGCCGGTCGGCATGGCGGTGGCCGGCATAGGCGCGGCGCAGGCGTCCCGCGGCCAGTTCGTCGCGATGGCGCGGCTGCAAGCCCGCTTCCTCGACCGCGTCAGGGGGATCGCCACCATCGTGCTCGCCGGCCAGGCCGATGCCGAGGCCAGCCGGCTCGAGACCGCCGCCGCCGAGCTCTCGCGCCGGACCATGCGGGTCCTGCGCGTCGCCTTCCTCTCCTCGGCAGCGCTCGACGTGGCGGCCGTCTCGGCGCTGATCCTGCTGGCCATCCGCTTTGCCGCCGCCGAACGCGCCGGCGTGTCGACCGACCCGGCGGCCGCGGTGTTCCCGCTGCTGCTCGTCGCCGAATTCTTCGCCCCGCTGCGCGCCTTCGCCGCCGCCTACCAAGATCGTGCCCATGCCAGCGAGGCCGCATCGCAACTCTCGGCCGCGTCGATGGCCGCCGCGCTGCCCACGCTACCGCCGGCGATCCGCACCGTCCGCGCCAGCGGCGTCACCGTCGCATTCGACACCGTGACCGTCACGCGTGATCCGGCGCGCGGCCCCGTGCTGAGCGAACTCAGCTTCCGCGTCCCGGCCGGCGAGACGGCGATCCTGGTGGGACCATCCGGCTCCGGCAAGACGACGGTGATCGAATTGCTGCTCGGCTTCCTGCACCCGGAGCAGGGGCGCATCACGCTGAATGGCGCCGACCTCTCGACCATCACGGCGCCGGCGCTGGCGCGGATGACGGCGTGGATCGGGCAGCGGCCGGTGCTGTTCGCGGCCAGCCTGCGCGACAACATCCGGTTCGGCCGCGACGACGCCAGCGACGACGACATCGACGAGGCCGCCCGCGCCGCCGGGCTCGGTCCCTTGCTGCGATCGCTGCCGCACGGACTCGAGACGATGATCGGCGAAGAGGGCTACGGTCTGTCCGGCGGTCAGGCGCAGCGGGTCGCCATCGCCCGCGCCTTCGTGCGCGATGCGCCGCTGTTGCTGCTCGACGAACCGACCGCGCATCTCGACCCGGCCACCGAAGCGGATGTGCTGGACAGCCTGCGCCGGCTGACGCTCGGCCGCACCGTGCTGCTGGCCAGCCACGCCAGCGCGGCGCAGAGCTTCGCCGGGCGCCGCATCGTTTTGGCCGACATGCAGGGCCGGCGGGCCGGCGCCGCATGAGCCCGCTGCGTCGGGTGATCGGGCTGTGGCGGCCGGAGGCGGTCCTGCTGGCGTCCGGCGCGCTGGTCTCGTTGCTCTGCGTCGGCGCGGGCGCGGCCCTGGCGATGACGGCGGGGCGGGCGGTGGTCCCGGCCGCGCTCGGCGGCCTGGTGCTGCTGTGGTCGCTGCGGCTCTCCGGCGCCGGCCGCGTGGTGTTGCGGTATGCCGAGCGGATGCTGACGCACCGCGCCACGTTCCGCGCGCTGTCGCGCTTGCGGGTGTGGTTCTTCCGCCAGGTCGCCCGGTCCTCGCTGGGGGGTCTCGGCTCGCTGCGCTCCGGCGACGCGCTGGCGCGGCTGGTCGACGACGTGCAGGCGTTGGACGGGCTCTACATCCGCATCGTGATCCCCGCCCTCGCCGTAATCGTGCTGCTGCCGATGCTGATGTGGGCGATGCTGCCGGCGGGACCGTTCCCGATGCTGCTGCTGGCGACGTTGCTGCTGACCGTCTCGGTCGTGCTGCCGGTGCTGGCAGCGCGCAGTGCGCAGGGGCTAGGCCGGCGGCTGACGCAAGCCGGCGCCGGGCTGCGCGTGGCGACGTTGGACGCGGTGACCGGGCTGCGCGAGGTGCGGGCGTTCGGCGCCGAGGGACGGATGCTGGCCTCGGTGCAGGCGCGCGAGGCGGCGTTGCTGCGGGCGCAGCGGCACTTGGCCCGGCGCGGCGCGGCGGTGCAGGCGGCGGCGGTCGTTTGCGGTCAGCTCGCGGTGTTGCTGGTGCTGGTGGCCGGGTTGCCGCCGCAGCGTCTGCTGCCGGCCATCATGCTGACGCTGGCGGCGTTCGAGGCGGTGGCGATCATGCCGCGGGCGGGCGTCCTGCTCGGGCTGGCGACGGCTGCCGCGGACCGGATCGTGGCCGCTGCCAGCGCCAAGCCGGCCGTGCCGGAGCCCGGCACCCCGGCGGCGCCCGAGCAGCCCGGCAGCGAGGGCATCGCGTTCC